>JAUSIA010000451.1 GCA_030648225.1 Ignavibacteria bacterium
AACTCGGCGGAAATCTCACAATCACAGCGGGAACGTTCCAATCCAATAATCAAGACATAGCCCTCGCAGGTAACTGGACTAACAATGGAACATTTACATCAGGTACAGAAACAATAACATTTAACGGGACTACAGCACAAACAATCGGTGGTTCAAGTTCAACTACTTTTAATAATGTAACAATTGATAATTCTGCAGGTGCTACACTTTCAGCTAATCAAACCATCAATGGTACCCTAACTTTCACTAATGGAAACCTTAATACTGGTTCAAATAGCGTAGCCTTTGGAACAACTGGTTCCGTGAGTGGGGAAGGTGCTGGGAAATATCTTGTTGGGAATCTAACAACTTCAAGAAATGTTGGGATAGGCTCAAATAATTTCGGAGGGATAGGAGTTAATATTGATGCTGGTGGAGATGATGTTGGAACTGTTAGTGTTACACGTGTTTCGGGATCTGCAGGAACAGTAAATGCTAATGGAAATGAAGGCATAGATCGCAGGTGGGTTATTACCTCAACCAGTCCCCCGTCAAGTGGAAGAACAATTTCATTTTCCTGGGTATCTAGTGATGATAATGGAGTAGTTCTTACAGAAGCTTGGGCATTTCGAAGTACTGATGGTGGTGTAACTTGGAATCCTGAGGGACTCGTGCGAGATGCTTCTTCAAGAACTATCACAGTAGTTACTAATTCATTTTCAATATGGACAGTAGCTGATGAAAGCGGACCTCTTCCAGTCGAATTGTCTTCCTTTACCGCTTCACCAAAAGGAAAGAATGTAATCCTAAACTGGGAAACAAAAACAGAATTACAAAATTATGGCTTTGAAATAGAAAGATGTCAGATGTTCCCGCAAGGCGGGATCAAAAGTCAAACGGAATGGAGCAATATTGGTTTTGTAAAAGGACATGGAAATAGTAACTCTCCTAAAGAATATTCTTTTGTTGATAATAAATTAACCTTCGGAAAATACCTTTATCGTTTGAAACAGATTGATAATGACGGTGGATTTGAATATAGTAAAGTCGTTGAGGTTGATTTTAGTGTTACTGATATCTTCAGGCTTGAGCAAAATTATCCAAATCCATTTAATCCGGCAACTAAAATAAAATATAAAATTCCTGAAACAGGTTATGTTACTTTAAAGATTTTCGATATACTGGGAAATGAGCTTTCTACTCTTGTTGAAGAAAACCAGTCTAATGGTGTTTATGAAATACTTTTTGATGCGAGGGAATTATCATCAGGGATTTATTTTTATCAACTAAAAACAAAAAGTTTCTCTGCTGTAAAAAAATTGATCCTCCTTCGTTAAACTTCTGAGGACAGGTTGTTGTGAAATAATTAATATTACTCAAGTTGACCGCTTGTTTTGCTAAACCCTGCCTTGCCGGCAGGCAAGCGTTAAAACGGTTAATAATTTGATTTTTTTTCTTAGTTAAAATTCTAAATATATCGGTAGTCGCAACCTTCAGGTTGCGAAATAAAGCTGTTATCGCAGGCTGAAGCCTGCGACTACCATCAATATTCTTGTTCTCACATAAGCTCTTAAGTCGTGGGTACTAAAAATAAATCTTAATGTTCTAACCGTTTCTCCGAAGGAGTCCTTTGGACAAAGGTTTTTAATCAACAAAAATTTAGGTGAGTAATATTAATTTCAAAATTTCTTTGCACACTATTAATATTAACTATAAATTAATATTAAAATAGTGTGTCTTATGGTTTTAGTAATTAACTTCATTTCTCAAAAAACATTAATTAAAATCCGGAGTTCTTATGAAGAAACTATCTTTACTTTTTCTGTTTGTTGCATTTCTTTTTACAGGGGCTAAAGCTACAGTTATAAACGTTAGTGTCGCTGATTTTGCTTTTTCCCCCACCTCTTTTTCCGTACAGGTTGGCGATACGATAGTCTGGACATCAGTAGCAGGAATTCATACTACAACATCTACCTCAGTTCCGGCGGGTGCAGCTGCCTGGAATTATGCTTTTACCGGGCCTGGTGATACTTTTACTTATGTCGTTCAGGTTGAAGGTGTCTATGAATATTGGTGTGGTATCCATGCTACTTTGATGCAAGCGTCTTTTTCTACACAAATAACCTTACCTTTTGTAGAAGATTTTGATTATCCTGATACTGAAAATCTTACAATTCATGGCTGGGTTGCTCATAGCGGTATAGCTACTCAACCGCAAACAGTTACCACTCCGGGATTGACATTCACAAATTATCTTTCCTCAGGAATTGGAAATGCCGCATTACTTGACAACACCGGGGAAGATATACACAGATTATTTGCGCCTATATCATCAGGTTCTGTTTATATGGCATTTATGGTTAGAGTAGATGCTTCAGCAACAGGATATTTTATTCATTATACTCCTAATCCTCATAACACTTTTGATTTCAGAGGAAGGGTCTGGGTAGAAGCTTCTAATTCAAATTTAGCCTTTAAATTAAGTTTTGCAAGCAGCGATACAACAGCTACCCCATTTGATTATTTATTGGGTGAAACATATCTGCTTGTTGTTAAGTATGAAATTGCTGATGGTACTTTGAACGATGTTGTTAGCCTTTATGTTTTTAGCGGAACAAATCCTCTTCCCGGAACAGAACCAGGTTCCCCAACAGTAGGACCAATTACAAATGCAACAGCAAGTGCTGATATTATTCCCGGTTCAGTTAGTTTAAGGCAATTTAATGCTGCTCAAAATATAACTGTTGATGGTAT
>JAUSIA010000454.1 GCA_030648225.1 Ignavibacteria bacterium
GATTTATACTTTAAAAGTAGAAGTTTCAGATTTTCAGGAAAACTTGAAGCGCTCGTTGTCAAGACCTTTTGAAATTATTCAGATAGATTACCTGTCAAATAATCCTCTGTTGACTGAAGAAGAAGCTGAAACGGCAGGTAATCTTATAGAATATTTAGCTACTCCTCAGGAATATAATATGTATAAAAATCTTTCATTGCAGGGAAAAACAAAATTTCTGATCAGCTATTGGAAAGAAAAAGATACTTCACCAGGTACCCCTGAAAATGAATATCTTCAAAGCATAATCCAAAGATATAATTATGCTAATCAAAAATTTGGCTGGGGAGAAAAAGAAGGATATAAAACAGACAAAGGCAGAATATTAATAAAATATGGTATGCCCGATGAAATTGAAAGTTATTATTCGGAATCTAACAGCGCACCTTATGAAACCTGGATCTACACACGCGATAAAGCATTTATTTTTGTTTTTGGCGATATAAACTCAAACGGAAATTTTATCCTTCTTCATTCAACAAAAGAAGGGGAGATATCTAACTATAACTGGAAGGATTTTATCCGGTCATTATAGTAAAACCAGCAGGATAAAAAATGAAAAACTTAATTAAATATTTTTTAAGAATATTTTCTCCAATTGTAATTATTCTCTCATTAATCCTTTATTCTTGTAATGAACAGAATGATGGACTTGCACCTTATGTTGGTTCACCACAAATGTCTAACATTACAATTCAGGATAGCACATATAAACCTAAAATTACATGGCTTGGTGGTTATGTTTCCGTTATTGGTGTTAATTATGGATCAAGAGCTGCTCTTGACAGCACTTTGGTTTTCCTGATTTATAAAGCAGGTAATGATATTCGTTATCCTGTTATATTTGGGCAAGTCCCTTCCGGTGTACAGGATTTAACTTCTCAATTTGGAGGGACTATAGTTGATAGTCTTACCGAAGACAGTACTTATACTTTTTGGGTTTTAAAGGAAGCTGAATGGAACCAGATATCTTCTATGTCAAATAAAATTCTTGTTTTTGATTCCACTCTCTCTACATCACTTCAGGTTAATGGTGATACTATAAGATTATCCAGCGAAGGTCATACACAGCTAATAAAACCGCTTGATGTTTACATTGATATCACTAATGTGAATTCTGTAGGCAGGCTGGGTATTATAACAATTGAAGAAACAAATTTAACCAACAGTCCAATAATCAGATGGACGATTATACAAAGTGGCGTTACAGATACTGCCATTGCAGCAGTGGGAATTGTAGAAGGAAATCAATTTAACCCCGATGCAGAGGTTTGGGCTGTTTATTCTGTTAGTGACAGCGCAGGACAAACACAATATGGAAAAGTTAATATTATAAATCCTCCGGTGGTAACAGGACAGACTTTAGCCGGAACCCAGGTCTTTGTTGAATATCCTGATGGTGGGTTAAAAAAGAATACTACATATTATTTATGGATTGCAAACAACCTTTGGAATGGTGAAGGAAGAACACGTACTACTAACTATTATGCTTATGTTACATTTAGCACTAACTAAAGTAAATAGGATTTATAGCGGAGAAAAATGATGAAACCAAATACAAGTATTTTGATTTTTCTTCTGATATTTTTATTAAATACTTTTATTATTGCCGGAGATGCGAATTTTAATTCAGCATCAAGAGCAAAAACTCTTTCACTTAATGGATTATATTTTGCTGGAGCCGATGGTCTTCAGCCTGTTCTTGGCAATCCATCAACGCTTTCACTTTTAAATTCAAGGGGGATAGAATTTTTTATCATTGATCATATCGGTCAGCATAAATTTGAAAATCTTCAGAATAATCTTTTCCAGTCTTTCCAGGATGATGATTTTAGTTTCGGAGGGGGAGCTTATTGGTCATTCTCACATTCTTTTACTGCAGCACTCTCTTATCAAAGAGCTATTGATTATAAAGTCAGCTGGCCATTTACAAATTTGTTCAGTAACGATTCTTCTTCTTCTCTTCTTGCTTTTGATTTTTATAATCAGATAACTATTGATGCAGCATCAGCATCTTTTGCTTTTAAATTTGATCAGGTTTCTGTTGGAGGATCCGCAAATT
Organism: Ignavibacteria bacterium; assembly: GCA_030648225.1. GTDB lineage: Bacteria > Bacteroidota > Ignavibacteria > Ignavibacteriales > Ignavibacteriaceae > RBG-16-34-14. The sequence continues at coordinate 2,102 of JAUSIA010000454.1, forward strand.
TCTATTATGTAGCACAGCATACTTCTTTCCCAAGATCTAATGAAAGATGGAACCAGGGATCAGGACTTGCTGCATACCAGTTTAATTATAACCTGGATGGTTATTCATTCGGTTTTAATCTTGGCGCTTCCTTTCAGGTAATTGATCAAATAGGAGCAGGTATTATGACAAGAAGCGGTTATAAGGTTGATCTTGAAGGAACTGCAGAAAGCAGTATGTTTGCCCAACTTGATTCATCTTCCTCCTTGGTAAATCTATCAGGAAATTTTGAAATGCCATGGGTTTTTGGGGGAGGAATTGTTTATGAATGGACTGATGATTTAATAATTAATTTAGATATGCAGTATAATTTATGGAACGGAATCCAGAAAACTTTTGATTTTACTTTTGATAATTCCTCCTGGCAGCAAAACCTTTCATCAATTGATTCATTAACCACGATAACCGCCGCAAGCTTTACTCTTTCTTTTGACAATTCCATTGATGCCGGTTTAGGGATTGAATATAAAACATCTGATCTGGTTTTAAGAACAGGTTATCGTTTTTCACAAAGTCCAAATACTGATGATACTTACAACATGCTCTTTCCTTCAGTTGATCAGCATTGGGTTTCAATTGGAATAGGATACCAGAAAGAAAATCTTTTGATAGATGCTGCAATAGCATATGCATTCGGGATAGCAAAAGAAGTAATGAAACCGGGAATTAGAAATTTGTCAGGCAGTTATAGTTCAACTATGATTATGCCAAATGTAACAATCAGATATTTACTCTGAGTAAATAAATGACACAATTAATTAAATCTAAATCCTTAAAAACTAAATAGGAGGTCATATGAGAAGGTTCAAACTATTTTCTATTGGGCTGTTACTCATGTTATGCTTTGGTTCTTTTGTTCTGGGTCAGGATCGTATATCCCTGGATGTACCAATAGTTGATCCTACTGCAATAACTTTGGATGCAGTAATGAATGAAGCAGCCTGGTCAGGTGCAGCAGAGGTTAATTTAGTAACCAGCGCAGGTTATAATATCTTTTCTCTTTACTATGGCAGAGAAGGGTTATTAGAACCTGAGTATGATGAATACTACGCAAGGTTGTTATGGTCTGAAGATACATTATTTGCATTTATTCATATAGATGAAATTGTAAATGATTCTTCAGGATTATACTGGGATGGACAATGGGTGGGGGATCAGTTGTTCGTAAGTTTATCAAACCGATTTGGAGTAGATCTTCCTGATGATGGATTTGAATATGATGGGAATGTATATGCAGCACCGGATGGTCCATATCATTATTTAATTCTTGGTGACCAGGTTACTTTAAATAATGAAGCATTAACTAATGTTCCTGAAGAATATCGTAAATGTGTCGATCAGTCAGATTCACAAAAAGTCTTTCTGGCTTCCGATTACACCAGGTGGGCAGTTTCAATTGATACTATTAACGGAGTTTGGAATCTTGAATTGGCAATTTATCATCCTGATGTTAATGCGCAGGGATGTGTGGGATTTAATATAGGAGGAAGCCAGGGATCCTGGCAGAACGATCCTATTGCGGGAGATGCTTATGCATATTATACCTGGCAGCCAAATATTCCCGATGATCCTTTTGGAGACCCATTTGGAAATGGAGATCCGGGATTTTATAATTTAAATAATTCCCAATACTGGGCTGTTCTTAATTTCGTCCCAGGACCATTAGATGTTAAGGAAGAAGAATCTCCACTAGGTCCTCCAACAGCATTTAATTTATTACAGAATTATCCTAACCCTTTCAACCCAACAACAACAATTAAATTTGAAGTTCCAAAACAGAGTGCTGTTTACCTGAAAATTTATAATGTAGTTGGTGAACAAGTAGCAAATTTAGTAAATGGAGAAGTTCTGGGGAATGGTACTTATTCTGTAACATTTGATGCCGGTAACCTTTCAAGCGGGATTTACTTCTATGAATTAAGAGCCGATAACATAATTCAATCAAAGAAAATGGTTCTTTTAAAGTAAGCTATATATTTCTTAGTGCAGCAGACTGAAATACTCTGCTGCACTTTATTTTATTTAGGAGATTTTTGATGAGGAGTGCAGTTTTGTATGGACCTCACGATTGGAGAATTGAAGATTTAAATATTCCATCGTTAAATAATGATGATGTTTTACTAAAAGTTAAGGTTTGCGGTGTTTGCCATTCTGAAATACATCAATGGAATGTAAAAGTGAACGGTCTTGAATATCCGAGATACATTGGACATGAAGTTGCTGGTGAAGTATTAGAATCAGGAAAAGATGTAAAATCTTTTAAACCTGGAGACCGTGTGGCTGTCTGGACAGATGGAAAAGGTTATGCTGAGCAAATCAATGTTAAATCAAACAGGCTTTTCAAAATTTCTGATAATGTTTCTTTTACCGAAGCGATGGCTGAACCTATTGCCTGTACAACCAATGGAGTTATTAGAGCCAATATCCATTTAAATGATTCTGTTGCTTTGGTTGGAACAGGATTTATGGGATTGATTCTCTTACAGCAATTAAAATTAAGAGGAGCAAAATTTATTGCTGCAATTGATGTTCGGGAAGAAATTCTTGAGCTCGCAAAAAATCTGGGAGCTGATTTTGTTATTAATCCGCAAAAAGAAAATACTAAAGATGTAATTAAAGATTTAACAAACGGTAAAGGAGTTGATATAAGTTTTGAAGTGGGCGGCAATGAAACAACTCTAAATCTTGCAGCAGATATCTGCAGAATGGAAGGAAAGCTTGTGATATTTGGTTTTCATCCCGGTCCAAGAAAAATTAAAGACCTTGGTTACTGGAATTGGATGGCATTCGATATTATCAATGCTCATTTCAGAGATTTAAATACTATCCTTAACGGAACAAGGATAGGAATGGAAATGCTTAATGCCGGAAAAATAAATATGAAACCCTTAATTACGCATAATTTTAAATTGGATGAGATAGAAAATGCTTTTATGGCTGCAAAAGAAAAGCCGAAAGGTTTTATTAAATCTGTTATTGTAATGAACTAACCGGAAAGAAAAACTATGTTAATTAAACAGGTAACACTATGAGAGATTTTACAAATTTATTTATCGTTTTCATCTTATTAATTTTTTATTCATCATATACCTTAGCAGAGGGAGGAAAAATATTCGGTAGAGTGATAGAAAAATC
>JAUSIA010000459.1 GCA_030648225.1 Ignavibacteria bacterium
ATCATGTATAGCCTGAGCAAAAATATAATTGAATGACAAAGAAAGAACCAATAATGATGTTCGTATTAAAGATTTCATTTTTAACTCCTTTATTGAAAATCTTTGTTATAGTAACCGCAATTACAAAATAAGGGACAATTATTTGATCATGAAGTAATTAAATACACTGAGAAGAAGAAAATTTATTCTGCATTGGAATTAGACTTTACTTCAAGATTATTATTTACCTTTGTAACTTCGGACATGTCAGAAATATTACCTGTTATCTCTCCTTTAACTTCATCAGAGGAAACGGTTCCTTCAACGGTTACTTCCCCATCTTTAACAAATACAATAAACTCTTTTCATTAAATTTTTTAAATGAATTTCATTACTATTCAATTTATTTCTCCTATCATTACGTTTCACTTAATAATAGAAGAATCCTCCCCATTTAGCAATTGCGCAGAATAGACTGGTGTTTTAAACCAAATGATGATGTGGTTTTAAAAAAGAAAAATGAAAAAGAGATGTCAGGTTTAGTGGGCAGAGACGGAATCGAACCGCCGACACAAGGATTTTCAGTCCTTTGCTCTACCGACTGAGCTATCTGCCCTTAAAAATTGAGTTCAAAAATAAAATATTTTATCCTAAACTCAAAAATCTCTCTAATAATTTCTTAGGTGAAAAAGAATGGATTTGCTTCTTGTGAGTTTATTTATTGAACAAATTTTAATGACCTGAAGAACCAGAAAGTTACCGCAGATGTATCTAACAGAAAAACTTTTTTATTCTACAGTAACACTCTTTGCAAGATTTCTTGGCTGATCAACATTTAATCCTTTTTTAACAGCAATGTGATATGCTAGAAGCTGCAGAGGTATTACTGTAAGAATAGGCATGAGCATTCTTATCGTTGAAGGGATTTTTATTACATAATCAACGAGTTCATCAATTCCGTTATCGTTATCTGTAGCGATTGCAATTATTCTTCCGCCTCTTGCCTTAACTTCCTCAATGTTGCTTATTATTTTATCATAAGTTGAATCTTTGGGGGCAATAAATACAACCGGCATATTCTCATCAATAAGCGCAATTGGTCCGTGCTTCATTTCTGCGGCAGGATAACCTTCGGCATGTATGTAAGAAATTTCTTTAAGTTTTAAAGCACCTTCCAATGCAACAGGGAAATTATAACCTCTTCCAAGATAAAGGAAATTGGTAGAATCTTTAAATTCATTTGCAATTATTTCAATATGATCATTCAATTTCAAAATAGCATTTATCTTATCAGGCAAAGCCATTAATTCTTCGGCGATAGATCTACCATCTGCCTGGCTCATATTTTTTCTTCTTGCAATTAATAAAGTTATCAATGCAAGAACAACCAGCTGAGATGTAAAAGCTTTAGTGGAGGCTACACCAATTTCAGGACCAGCGTGTGTATAAACTCCAGCCATTGTTCCTCTTGCTATTGAACTACCGACAACATTACAAATCCCTAATACGAGAGCACCTTTAAGTTTTGCTTCATACAAAGCAGCAAGTGTATCTGCAGTTTCTCCGCTCTGAGAAATAAATATTATAGCATCATCCTGATTTATAACAGCATTACGATACCGAAATTCTGATGCATACTCAACTTCAGTTGGAATTCTGCAGAACTGCTCGAACATATACTCACCAACCAAACCTGCATGCCATGATGTTCCGCAAGCAGTAATAATAATTCTTTTAGAGTTTACTAATCTCCCAACAACATCTGTTAATCCGCCAAGAATAGAAGTTCCTTTATCATAAAGAATTCTTCCTCTCATTGAATTATTTATAGTCTCAGGCTGTTCCATAATTTCTTTCAGCATAAAGTGAGGAAAGCCGCCTTTATCTATTTCATCAAGCGTCATACTTATTTCGTGAACTTCTTTTTCTATCTCGGCATCTGAAATTGTCTTTGCAATGAATTTATCTTTATAAACTTCAACAAGCTCCCCATCTTCAAGATAAATTACCTGCTTTGTGTGAGCAAGAATAGCTGATACATCTGAAGCAACAAAGTTTTCATTATCTCCAAGTCCGATTACTAAGGGAGAACCTTTTCTTGCAGCTACAATTTTATCCGGTTCATTTTCATAGATAACTGCAATACCATAAGTCCCTTCGACTTCGGTTAAAGCAAGCCTCACAGCTTTAAACAATGGGTAACCTTTTTTAAGAAAACTGTCAATTAAATGTGGAAGAACTTCCGAATCGGTTTCTGTCAGGAATTCATAACCAAGCTTTTCAAGTCCTTTTTTAAGAGTGCGGAAGTTTTCAATTATTCCATTATGGATTACAAATAAATTCCTGGAAGAATTAAAATGCGGATGTGCATTAATTTCATTTGGTACCCCATGTGTTGCCCACCTTGTATGTCCAATTCCTATTTTACCAGATAAGTTTGATTTTTCAATTCTTTCCTCTAAGAGAGAAACTTTTCCTTTATTCTTTATTACAACTGAGTTACCATTTGATAAAATACCTATGCCTGCAGAATCATATCCGCGATATTCAAGTCTTTTAAGACCATTAATAAGAATAGGGACACTATTTTTTTCACCGATATAACCGATAATACCGCACATTTTTCACCTTATTATAAATTGAAGACTTGTAAATAAAACAAAAATAATGCCTTCAAAAAGGCATTTAATACATCAATATTAAAGATGTGATTATGAAAGCTTTACCGAAATGAGAAAATAACTATTTAACTTTAGCCAATTTTTGAGTTACAGTTTTCACTACATCATCATTTTTATAGATGACTTTATAAAAATAAAGTCCATTGGCAATTTCATCTCCATCATGATCTCTTCCATCCCAATAAATTTTATTGAAACCAACTTGCAAAATAGAAGAAGGAATATCTAATTCTTTTATCATTCTCCCAGCAATTGTGTAAACTTTTATCCTAAGCTCATCCGGAACATCAGTTCCTCTCAATTCGAAAGTAAAATGAGTATCATCTCCAAATGGATTGGGGAAATTATAAACATCTCTCAAATCAGAGTTATTATATACATTGAATGAAATTGTATAACCATTATTATCAAAAGGATTAAGGGAAGCATCCTTTGCAAAGATTTTGAGAGTATGTTCTCCATCTTGAGTAATATTAGGAGTCCATGTAACAACTGCTGCAGAATTGGGGTAAGGAATATAATCAAACTCTAAAGTGTCTGGTATAAAAGCAATAGGCTCATTATCAAAAGAAATTGTAAAGAGCGATTCTGTTAAAGGTAAGGGGCCATTATCTTCCAGAGTAATTACAACTTCAGGTTGAGAAGAAACAATATCTCCATCCAGAATTTCTTCACCATCAAAAGTAATAGTGAAAGCAGGTTTTACAGAATCACGTGCAACAAAAAAATCATTTTCGATCAGGTTATTATAAGTGAAATACTCCTGTACAGGATTTGAAGCTATAGTTTTTATTTTTGTTTCAAAAATAATTGTGTCAGTTTCAATGGTTTGGTCTATTACTTTGTATGAGTCCGGCTGAACAGATATATATTTTGTGAAGAAGATAGAATCTCCATCATTCATATAAAAATCAAGTTTCAAGCTATCTACAGGGATATATCCAAAATTATAAACCTTCAGATTCATGTTTACATCAATTCCCTGCAGCATTGAATCCGGCGCAAAAGTCATATCTTTAGGTATCATTGATATTTCAGGCAGATAATCATAATTGACCTGTAATGAATTGAACTTCATCGGTTCCCCCGCTCCAAATGAAGAGTCAACTAAATCAAAATTCAATTTTAAATAATTAAATTCATTAGCATACAAATCAGTTAAAGAAAGATTAGGTTGAATTATGGTGTCCAATATTTCCCAATTACCAGAACTTTTACTTTTTCCCCATAAGTATGCTTTATATGTTCCGTTAGAATTAGTCTGATCAATCTCAAACTGAAGATCATACCATTGTGAAGCCGGACCAATTTCCTGAGAAGTTATTTCTCCGTGTGCCTCTATATAAGTACCACTATACTTGAAGAAACCTGGGTTATAAGGATTATTGCCTGGACGGAATGCTGTAAAATAAACAAAATTATTACTATGATCATAAGCAATAGCATAATAATCTTTTGTTGGATTTGAATATATCCATTCTTCTTCAAATACTCCATCAGATAAACGATATCTTCTTAATTCCGCAGCATTATAATTTTCATATATTATAGCATAACCGTTTATTATAAAAAAACTTGAGACTCTTCGCATTGCTGATCCATTAAAAACAATATCCTCTCCAATTTTTGACCAGTTATTTGAAGGATCAAAGGTTCTAAGGACAAATTTATTTGGATAAAGATCAGTGCCTACCGCTAAGTTATATATATGTTCTCCATCAGAATATAAAAATACTCCCCCTATTTGAGTGGGACTACTTATAGTTAATAAGAGACTATCATTCACAGAAACCCTGGTCGTATCTCCAGTCTCAGGATCTATTTGTAATAAACTATTCAGTAAACCAGTACAAGTATATAAATATCCTGAATGATACATTAAATGACTATATATATATACTGAAAGATTAGGGCTTGCTCCATAATTATGACCAGCTACTGTACCGTTTTGACCAGTACCAATTCTGTAAATTTTGGATTCTGCACCATTCGTAAATTCAGGCAAGTGCCCAAAATAAAAATAGGTGCCATCAGTTGTGAAAGTCGAGGGTTGAGTTGAATCATTAGGGATAGAAAACATAATGGAATCAAGGAAAAATCTTGAATCAGGATGTGGGGGCTTTAATTCAGTATTCAATATAAGACTATTTAATTGATCCGAATAATCAATATTGTTCAAATTAAAAAGCTGAAGATGCTTTTTTTGGGATAAATAACCAAAGCCATCTTTATCAGTTACTGTAAATATTTTTATCGGACTGGTATTCGTATCAATAGCATCATATATAACAGCTCTCCAAAAATATTCTCCGGGAGCTATTGATTCTGTTTGCCATTTTACTATGCCATCTACAGGATTAAGAACAGGTGACTGAATTAAAACAGCTCCAGAATTAAACTCAGAAGAATTATTAATCTGAATCAAGTAATTAAAACTTCTCTCAAAGTAGAATCCTATATCTGATAAAACAAAATCAATTTTTCCACTATCATCAAAATAACCATTCACCGGTTTGATTATATTGGGTTCTCCAAAATCAAATACCGAAAAACTTGCTGAGGCAATATTATCGGAATGATCAATCTCATCAATAATATCCTTTTCATTTATATGAACTATCAAATCATACAGCCCTGCTTCTCCAGGAACCCACTGAAAGCTTAAACTGGTATTTTGACCGAAGCTTGGGAGTTTCACTTCACCTATCAGATTTGATATATCGGGAATATTCTTAAATAATTCAACAGTAACGGAATCACCAGGAAAAATT
>JAUSIA010000044.1 GCA_030648225.1 Ignavibacteria bacterium
AACATTTGATATTGAAGGAATAAATGATTGCGACAGATCAAAAGAGATGAAATCTTTACTGGCATCTATATACATTAACTCTCTGAACGCAGGAGAAAAAGCTTCTGCAGAAAATTTTCTGAAGACATTTTATTTGTGTGAAAATCTGGAAAGTTTCAAAGAAGAATTAAATAATCTTTTTTATAAGGAATATTAATGAAGCTGGACTGGAATGAATATCTTGGAAAAATACTTAACATAACTATGCATGAAAATTATGGTGTAAAAGATGTTGGTTCCGATTCACCTTTTTATGAAATAGTTTTTAAGACAGGTAAACTTACCGGTGCTTTTGATGAAGGTCTTCTGCTTGAAGCTGTAAGGGAACAAAAAACTATAAGAATTTTTGTCCCATTCACTTCAATGAAATGTGTTGAAATATTCGAATTATAATTGGGGTATAAATTGAAAAACAAATCTCTTCTTCTCCTGTTCTTTATTTTTAACACTATTACTTTTTCACAAGATGTAATTATAAAAAGTTTAAGAGCTTATACAACAGGCGATGAGACTTCATTGCCTGTTATCTATTATTCTCAGGAAGGTGGTAATAATATAACAATCGAGTTTGATGTTGAATCTGAATTCATTTCAAGCCTGAATATTGTTTTCCGCTATTGTGATAAAGACTGGAACCCTACTGATAATTTATTTCTTATAAACCATGGAAAGAACATCGCTTATTTTCTTGATCTTATTACTTTGCCAACTACAGTTGAAGATGCCAAATATCGTTTCAAAGGAAATTTCCCTTCGGATTTTGAGGATATTGAATTCCCTTTCTCAGGTAAATGGGTCTTCTTCATTACTGAATCTAATGATACATCTATAGTTTATGCTTCCGGGAAATTTTATGTTGTTCATGAGGAAGTTGTGTTGAGAACAACCATTAAGCAAGAACAGCTTGAAGATAAAGTTTATTTTCCTGCAGACCTTGCAAAAGTCTTTAACGTAACCACTGAATTTACTATACCGGAAGAATTATTTCCCGCTTTTGTAACTTATGTTGAAATAGTTGAAAACCAAAAAGTGTCTAATCCTGTAATCGTTGACAGGAATTTTAATACAAATCAACGGCAGTTTTACTGGGATGGAAACAGGAACTTTACATTTACAGCAAGAGATATTCTCCCTGGTAATGAGTATAGGCAAGTGGATTTAAGAAATATTAATATTTTTAATGCAAAAAATGTTAAAGCTCAGATTGATGGAATTGAATACTCAAGATTTTTTAAGGATGCGCCAAAGGATTTAAATGGCGGTTCAATCCTAACAAACTTCCAGGATGAATTTGCTGCTTATCTGAATGTAACATTTTCTGTTCGACCTCCTGATGAAATTATAGGAAATATTTTTCTGGTAGGTGCTTTTAATAATTGGCAATTACTACCCGAATATGAAATGACAAATAATGGCGGGCTTTATACAAAAACCATTACATTAAAAAGAGGAATATATGATTACCAGTATGTTCTTGCTGATGTAATAAATGGTAATATAAAAAATGAAAACTGGGTTGTTCTTGAAGGAAATACCTGGGAGGCTGCAAATGTTTATCATGTATTTTTGTATTATGAGGATCAGAATTACGGCGGATACGACAAAGTAATCGGCTATTCAAAAATTATAAGTCGCTAAATGGAAAAACTTAAAGTCGGAGTTATTGGAACAGGACATCTTGGTAAGCTTCACGTAAAGATGTTTAAGAATATAGAAAATTGTGATTGTATCGGTGTATTCGATACTAATTTAATTCAATCACAAGCTGCAGCTAATGAGTTTAAAGTAAATTATTTTGAAAATGAGGAAGAGTTATTAAAATCGGTTGATGCTGTTTCAATTGCTGTTACGACCTCTGCGCATTTTGATGTTGCAAACCGGTGCCTTGAAATGGGGAAGCATATATTTATTGAAAAACCAATTACCTCAACAATTGATCAAGCAGGGAAGCTTGTTAAGCTGGCTGATGAAAAAAATCTTAACCTGCAGGTTGGTCATATAGAAAGATTTAACCCCGCACTTGTTTCACTTGAAAAATATATCTCGAACCCGGTTTTTATTGAAACCGACAGACTTTCCCAATTTAACCCGCGTGGGACAGATGTTGCAGTTGTCCTTGATCTTATGATACACGATATAGATATAATTCTGAGTTTTATCAAAAGTGATATTAAAAGAATAGATGCAAATGGTGTGGCAGTTGTTTCGGATAATGTTGATATAGCCAATGCAAGAATTCAGTTTGAGAATGGTGCTGTTGCAAATGTTACTGCCAGCCGGATCTCCCAGAAAAAAATGAGGAAGATGAGGATCTTTCAGAAAGATACTTATATAGCCTTGGATTTTGTTACAGGGGTTTCGGAAGTATACCGTTTGCTTCAGGTAGATGAAAATGTTTTATCGGGAATTTCTTTTGGTGAAATTGGTGTTGGTGAAAAAAAGAAAAGATTAATTTATGAGCAGCCGCAGGTTAAAGAAATAAATGCTCTCCAGTATGAGCTTCAGTTGTTTGTTAATTCTGTGCTGCAAAAAACAAAACCTTTAATTTCCGGTGAAGATGGGTTGAGAGCTTTGAGAGTTGCTGAAAAAATTATTAAGAAAATAGAAGAATCAAAAATTGCTTAATTATTCAATTGTTCCGATAAGTTGCATTAGGGACAACTTTTTAAATAAAAATTGGGGCAATTGTTTTGATTATAAAACAAAATATTTTTTTTATATGTCATCCCCTAAAGGGATTCTTTTTATTTTCTTGTTTATTTTTTCTATAAATATATCATCCCTCCGGGATTATGAACCAATCCCTTTAGGGCTGATATAGCGATACTTGTTAAACAATTTGACAATTTGTAATCATCATGAAAAAAATACTTTTAATATTAATCCTTTTTACATTTGTAAATTCTGGCTGCAGTGTTTATGAAACATTTATAAACTTATCAAGATTAAAATTCAAACTTGGGGATGTAAGTAACTTCAGCTTAAGCGGAGTTGATCTTACCAATAAAAAAAAGATTGAAGATTTCACATCATTAGAGCTATTAAAAATCTCTTCAAACTTTGCATCAGGGAAACTGCCTGTTTCTTTTATTCTTAATGTTAATGCCAAAAATCCAAATGATGGAACAGGCGGCTACAAAAGAACAAGTGCTACAATAAAAAGTTTTCCATGGCGGTTATTCATTGATGATAAGGAAACTATTTCGGGCAATATAAATTCTCCTGTTACAGTACCGGGAACAGGAGAAGCGGTAGTTATTCCTTTTTCTATAGGAATAGATCTGATCCCTTTCTTTAAAGAGAGAGGTTATGACTCTATTCTTAATCTTGCATTAAATATTGGAGGTTATTCAGGCAGTGCATCTAAACTTGCTCTCTTTGTGCAGCCAACGGTTACAACTTCGTTAGGTGATATAACTTACCCGGAGGAGATAAAAATAGTTGACTTCCAGTATTCTTATTGATAACAAATAAATATCTAAATTCGTCTTACATTAAACAGTAATATGGCAGAAAAAATAAAATACGCATTAGGAATTGATTTAGGGGGAACAAGTATTAAGCTTGGAATAGTTTCAAATCCCGGAAAAATTGTTTCAAAGATTTCACTTCCTTCTCATGCGGAATTAGGCCCCGATGAAGTTATATCTCAGGTTAAAAAAGGGATTAAACAAATTCTTGCACATAAAAAAGAAAAAATAAAAGGAATCGGGATTGGAGTACCCGGAGTTATAAATACTGAAAAGGGAACTGTGGAATATCCGCCAAACTTTCCTGGCTGGGGAAGGATAAAAGTTGGAAAAATTATTCAAAAGGAATTTGGAATAAAAACTTTAATAGAGAATGATGCAAATGCTGCTGCAATTGGTGAATTAATTTTTGGTGCCGGTAAAAAATATAATTCGTTTATCATGATAACGTTAGGTACTGGTGTTGGCGGGGGTGTGATCTTTAATAAAAAAATTTACAGGGGCGAATTTGGTGCGGCAGGAGAGATTGGACATATATCGATTAATTATAAAGGGCCAAAATGTAAATGCGGTTCTGTTGGCTGCGTTGAAGCATACATTGGGAATAATTATTTAAAGGAACATGTAATTAAAGATTTACAGGAAAATCCCGGTTCAAAAATTTTGGAGCTTGTAAATAATGAAGCGGACCTTATTACTCCGCGTATTATCCAGGAAGCGATGGAAATGGGTGATGAATTTGCAAAATCTGTTGTTGAGAATATGGGGATTCAACTTGGTGTAGTTCTTACTTCAGTAAGTAACTTACTGGATATAAGTACATTTATTATTGGTGGTGGAGTTTCTGGTTTTGGCAAACCATTGTTCAATAAAATTCAGGAAACGATTGTAGAAAGAGTTTTTATTCCTACAAAGAAAAGAGTAAAAGTTCTGCCGGCTAAACTAAAAAATGATTCTGGTATTAAAGGTGCATCAGCGCTTGTTTTTTATAAATCCTGATTGACTACATAAAAGATTCTCATTTAAAATTGCTTTTATGATTATCTTCGTATATGCGATTTTTATTCATAATACTTTTCATCGCTCCTTCATTAAAATCCTTTGCACAGGAAGCTGATACTTTATCCTTACAGGATACTTTAAGAACTGGTTTATTTGGCGATACTCTTTTAGTGCACGATACTATTCCCGATAAATCATATGATATTGACACAACAATTTTTGCAAATGCTTCCGATTCACTCATCTTTTATGTAAATAAAAAAAAAATGAGTATTTATGGTGAAGCTTCTCTTCAATACAAGCAAACGGACCTTAAGAGTGAAAATATTTTTGTAGACTTTGAAACAAATTTTATTGAAGCAGAAGGTATTCCTTCAGATTCAGTTCAGGGAAAATTAGTTGGTACTCCCGTGTTAAAAGAAGGTGCTGATGCTTATGAGGGGATAAGAATGAAGTATAATTTTAAAACAAGACAGGGATTTATTTCTTCTGCGGGAACTGAGAGTGAAGGTGCAAGATATACCGGCGAAAAAATAAAAAAAGTAGATGAGGAAACTTATTTTATTGAAGATGGAATTTATACTACATGTGAAATAGATACACCGCATTATCATTTCTATTCAAATGAAATGAAAGTAATTCATAAAGAACAGATAGTTGCCAAATGGATTTGGCTGCACTTTGGCGGTGTCCCTTTTCCTTTTCCTTTACCTTTTGCTGTTTTTCCAATTGAATCCGGAAGACGCAGCGGAATTATTCCTCCTGTATTTGGAGATGATTTTACTTATGGAAGATATTTTTCCCGCTTCGGATATTTTTGGGCAATAAGCGATTATATGGATTGGAATCTTACAGGTGACTTTTACACTCGCGGAAGCTATAATACAAATTCGCGTTTTAGATATGCAAAGCGATATAATTTTACGGGGCAGCTTGAAGGAAATTATAAAAGCTTTAAAACCGGAGAGTCATTGGATCCGGACAGGCAGGAGAGTATAGACTGGTTCGTAAAATGGAATCACAATCAATCAATAACTCCAACATTACGCTTTGATGCAAATCTTCAGTTTGTATCAGGAGTTAATTATTCAAGAAGAACCATTTATGATTTGAATGAAATCCTTAGCAGAGATATAATATCAAATGCTACTCTTTCTAAAACCTGGGATGAATCAGGTAACAGTGCAACATTAAATTACAGCAGAACACAAAATCTTGATCAGAATAGAATTTCGGAAGTACTTCCCAGAGCTTCATTTAATATGTCGCAGAAATATCCTTTCAGAAGCAAAACAACAAGTGGCGACTATGATTGGTATGAGTTAATAGGATTTAATTATTCCAGTATTTTTCAAAACAACAGGAATAAAGTTGGAAATGATCTTAAAATAAGAGGCGGAATTCAGCATGATATAAGAACAAGTGCTTCACCTAAAGTTGGTTACTTTAGTGTAACTCCTTCAATCAGTTACCAGGAAAGATGGTATAACAAAAGAATTGAAAAAGAATTTGCTGGTTTGGATACTGCAGGAAATGATGTTATATCGGAACGGGATGTTAAGGAAATAAATTTTGTTCGGACTTTTAATCTTGGTGTTGGTGCTTCAACAAAATTTTATGGAATTGTTCAGCCAAATGTTCTCGGAATTTCTGCCATAAGACATATTGTTAATCCAAGCGTCAGTTATTCTTATACACCTGATTTCTCAAAATCATTCTGGGGTTATTTTGATACTTATACAAACTCAAAAGGGGAAGTAATACAGTATAATAAATTTGAAGATGAAGTTTTCGGAGGCCCTTCGCAGGGTGAAAGACAAAATATTTCTTTTAGTGTATCAAACATTTTTGAAATGAAAACAACTGTTGATCCGACAGATACAACTTCAAAGGAAGAAAAAATACAACTCCTAAATCTTGATGGTTCAATCAGTTATAATTTTGCAGCAGACAGTGTTAATTTTTCTCCTTTAAATGTTGGGTTCAGAACTCAGGTTGGTAATTGGTTTAGTTTTAACGGTAACTCAAGCTATACTTTATATGAAACAAATGAGTATGGTCAGAATATTAATAAGTTTCTTATTGAACAGGGAAGAGGTTTATTAAGATTAACTAATTTCAGTTTTTCAGTTTCAACAAGTTTGTCAGGAGAAAAATTAAGCTCATCCGAAACTGAGGAGCAAACATCTGAATACCAGGCAAATGAATTTCAGCTTGGTGGTGCAGAACGGAATTATAAAGGAATATATGATATTAAAGATCCTGATTTTACTATTCCCTGGGATATTTCTCTCAATTACAATTATTCTCTTGATAAAAGAAACCCTGCTGATATAAGAACTTATTCAAACATAAGCAGCTCTCTTAATTTTAATCTTACACCCAAATGGAAATTTTCTTTCAGCGGGAGTTATGATTTTGAAAGAAAAGAATTTGCTGCACCGGTGGTGCGAATCTCAAGAGACTTGCATTGCTGGCTTCTTAATTTTACTTGGAATCCAATTGGAACTTACAGAGGTTATAGTCTGGAAATAAGAGTTAAGGCTCCGCAGCTTCAGGATCTTAAAGTTACAAAGAGAGACCGCTTCTATAGTGGGTATTAAAAAAAGCAAACCTTCGAGGTTAGCATTGCATGATCAGGGTGTAAACCCCGAAGGTTTTTGCAGGATATTTAATGAAACATTACATTATTGATGGAAATAATTTAATCGGAAAGGTGAAGAAATTATCCGGACTTCAAAGTAAAGATAAGCAGAGTGCAAGAGAGCAGCTTGTTTATCTTTTGCAGAATTATTTTTCCCGAAAGAAGGTAAAGGTATCTCTCAACTTTGATGGTTATGAAAACAGTCCTTTAAATATTTCAAATGGGAAAATTATTTATTCCGAATCAAAGACTGCAGATGAGAAAATTAAAGATCAGATTTCCTCATCTAAAACCAGGAGAGATATAGTTGTTGTTTCATCTGATAATGGAATAAGAGATTATGCAAAAGTTTGCGGATGCTCTTTAATGACAAGTGAAGAATTTAATAAAGAATTTTCAATTAAAAATGAAATTGATGATGAGGCAAGAAGAATAAAAGAAATTAATAATATTGAGGAATTTAAAAAGTTGTTTAATGCCAAAGATTGATAAAAAGTAAAACAGAATTATCTTAATCCATCAACTACAACAAAATTCAATCTTTTCAAGCGGAATTTATTATTCTTCCTTAGAAACAATTGATTTTAGTTCAGTAAAAAAGTGGAATTCTTATATAAAAATATTTACCAAATAGAAAAAAT
>JAUSIA010000472.1 GCA_030648225.1 Ignavibacteria bacterium
GCTTGCAGCATTTGTTTTCTTAATTCTTGCTCTTATTGAAAACAGCCGTATGCCGATTGATGATCCTAAAACTCATCTTGAATTAACAATGATTCACGAAGTGATGATTCTTGATAACAGCGGTTTTGATCTTGGCTTAATCCTTTACACCGGAGGCTTGAAGTTTGCTGTTTACGGTTCTTTAATTGCAAATTTATTTTTTGTCTCTTCCCAATTGGTTATCGTTAATCTGATGATCTTTTTTGGATCGCAGATTTTATTTGCAATCACCATTGGATCGATAGAATCCTTTATGGCAAGATTCAGGATGAACCAGAATCCGCAGTTTATTCTGATGCTTTCATCAGTTGCACTTTTGATTTTTCTTGGTGTAATGATAATAACTGGAAAATTCAGTTGAGATATTATTAAACGATGATCGACTTATTACTTATAGTTTTTATTGTAACCCTTTTTGTTTGCTCTACTGCAATCAGATTAAAAACATTCATCAAAGCAATTGCATTCCAGGGTTTGCTTTTATTCGGAATATTCATTCTCCGTTTGAATGAGATAAACACTGTCAATCTTGTCCTGCTTCTCTTAGAAACAATCATATTCAAAGCAATGGTTATTCCATACTTTTTACATTATCTGATCAAGAGGAATAAGATCACCCGCGAAGCTGAACCGTATGTTTCTAACTTTGCATCTCTTTTTATTATTACTGCAGTCGTTATGACGGTATTTTTTCTGGCAAACACTTTAAGATGCGGAGTGTTTGAAAATATTTATTTTGTTGTTGCAAGCATAACAATCTTTGCCGGTTTGTATTTTATAATCTCCCGCAGAAAAATAATCACGCAGGTTATGGGTTTTATCATTATTGAAAATGGTGTTGTTATCCTTTCGCTCGCTGTTGGAGGAGAAATGCCGATGCTTGTTAACCTTGGAATATTGCTGGATATTTTTGTTACGGTCTTGGTGCTCGGAATTTTTGTAAACAAGATCGGCGATATATTTAAGGAAGCAGAGGTGGATCACTTAAGCAGACTGAAGGATTAAACTTTAATGATAGGAATTTACCTGATATTATCTCTTCTGATCTCTGCTGCTGTTTTCCTTTTCAAGAATAAAAAGATTAGTTATTCATTAACAGGTCTCTTCATTTTACTACAATGGTCTTTAACAGTTTACGAATATCTTAATCTTGACAACACTCAGCTTGAATATTTTACTCCCGATGCAATTGGAATAATTCTTCTTGCTGTTCTTAGTATTATTGCTGCATCGTCATTCCTTTACAGTTATATTTATCTTGAAGAAAGGGGAGACAGCCCGAAAGTAATCAGCATTTATTTATCAGCTTTAATACTTCTAATTACTGCACTAAGCTGTGCGTACCTTGCTAATCATGTTGCAATTGCGTGGATATTTGTTGAGATAACTACGTTAAGCTCTTCAGTATTAATTTATCACCGCAGAACTGAGCGAACTCTGGAAGGAAGCTGGAAATACATTTTCATCTGCTCCATAAGCGTTTCGCTTATCTTTATAGGAATTTTATTTTTAGGATTAGCTACGCAGCCTGCAAAAATCGGAGATTTATTTTATTCCAATCTTTTTAACAATGCAAAACTGCTCGATGAATTCTGGCTTAAGGCAGCGTTCCTTTTCATCTTTACCGGTTATACTGCCAAGTCTGGTTTGGTGCCAATGTACACAGCAGGAATTGATGCCAAAGATTGAGCGGGAGATAAATGAAAACTTTGGAATAAAATATTCAGATCATCCATGGTTAAAACCTGTCCGCTATTCTTTTAATCGTTATGATAAAGCTTCTGAGATTTCAAACTATTCTTTCTATCAAATAGAAAGCGAAGAACTGCACGAAGTTGGTGTAGGGCCAATACACGCTGGGATTATTGAACCGGGGCATTTCAGATTTATCTGCAAAGGCGAACAGGTTCTTCATCTTGAAATTCAGCTTGGCTATCAGCACCGTGGAGTTGAAAGCCTGTTTATTAAGAAAAATAATTTACTGCAAAGAGTAACTCTTGCAGAATCAATAGCCGGAGATACAACGGTTGGACATGCTTCTGCATTTGCAAATGTCTGGGAATCTCTTTGCGGATATGAGCCTGGTGATGAATTGCAATTTGTAAGAACACTCGCTCTTGAGCTTGAAAGAATTGCTGTTCATACAGGTGATCTTAGCTCTATCTGCGCCGATATCGCTTATCAGCTTGGCAGTGCAGTATTTGGAAGATTGAGAACTCCAATAATAAATTTCTTTCAAAGCTGGTGCGGAAACAGGTTAGCAAAAGGTTTAATTCGTCCCGCTAAAAATAATTTTGTCTTCACATTAGAATTAAAAGATTCTCTTTTAACGATATTAGATGCGTATGAACCTGACTTTAAAGAGATGATCAAAAAGTTTTTCCATAATCCGGGCAGCTTATCGCGTTTGGAAAAAACAGGAGTAGTAACTTTTAAGCAGGCACACAATATCGGTGCGGTTGGAATGGCTGCAAAAGCCTCGGGATTAAACCGTGATGTCCGCTCTTCGCATCCTTTTTACCTTTATAAAAATTTTGAACACAAACCAATAATAAAACATCACGGCGATGTTTTTTCCCGAACCCAGGTAAGAAGAGAAGAAATTCTCCAATCAATTAAATATATCAGATCAATGCTGGGAAACATTCCTGCTGTTGAGCAAAATTCTAAAACACTTCAGCCGACGAAGAAGAATTCATTCTCCATTTCCCTTGTTGAGGGATGGCGCGGA
>JAUSIA010000482.1 GCA_030648225.1 Ignavibacteria bacterium
ATTATCAAACATAATAATATCTACACCTGTTTCAAGTGCTTCTCCAACTTCTTTCAATGATGAGGTTTCCACTTCAATCTTGAAAGACCCTTTTAAATTATGTTTTATTGAAGAAACTGCCTTGGTTATACTTCCTGCTAATTTAATATGATTATCTTTAATCAGCACCATATCATATAATCCTGTTCTATGGTTTTCTCCACCACCCATTTTCACAGCATATTTGTCAAGTAATCTGTGTCCCGGTGCAGTTTTCCTGGTATCAAGAATTTTTGTATGAAGACCCTCAAGCTGTTTTACAAATTTATTGGTCTTTGTTGCAATCCCGCTCATCCTTTGCAGAAAATTCAAAGCAGTTCTTTCAGCACTTAACAAGCTTTTATAATTTGCTTCAACTTTTGCAACAACTTCATCTTTGGTACAAAAATCCCCATCATTTTTAATGCTGTTCCAATTCATTTTAAAATCAAATTTACTCATTACAAATCTGGCAATATCCAATCCGGCAATAATTCCATTTTGCTTAACAAGAAATTCAGCACTTCTTATTTCATCTTCACTGATAATTGAATTAGTGGTAATATCTCCATTCTTAAGATCTTCATCAATAGCAAGATCAATCAACATTAAAATATTTGGATCATTTAATCCCATATTTCTAAAGATATTTTTTTTCTATTCCTGTTTTTAGTGATTGATGAATATTATATGCAACCTTACTTTCATCAGGAAAATCAATCCTTATCTGACTGCCTCTTGTTTCTTTTCTGGCAATGGCTCCATTAATAACAAGCAATGCAACTGTTTTCAAACTTCTTAATCTATTGGAATAATATTCATTACTTTCATATTCCCAGCTTTTATCAACATTAGAAATTAATTCTAATGCTTTATTTAAAATGCTTTCAGATCTTACAATACCAACATTATTATTCATTAATCTTTGAATGCTGTTCTTTAGATTTAAATAGATAGACTCGACTTCATCATTTACTAAATATTTTTCTTGCGAGTAATCAATAATATTCTTTTTATCCAGATATTTTTTTGAATCTTCGACAGACCGATAGCTGAATACCAGGCACTCCAGCAAAGAATTACTTGCTAACCTGTTTGCACCATGTACACCGGAATAAGCAACTTCTCCACAAGCATAAACCCCAGGCAAAATTGTCTCCCCATTTAAATCTGTATTTATTCCTCCTATCATATAATGTGCAGCAGGTGAAACTGGAATTAAATCTGTAGTTATATCAATATTATATTTTAACATGGTATCATAAATATTTTTGAACCTCGATTTAATCTTAGCCTTATTAAGATGTGAAAGAGATAAAAACACGTGATCAGTTTTTTCTTTCTCCATAACATCAAAGATACCTTTTGACACTATATCTCTTGGAGCTAATTCAGCAGATTCATGTTGGTCCTTCATAAATCTTTTGCCATAATTATTTATTAAGTAAGCACCTTCCCCTCTGATTGCTTCGCTAATAAGAAAAGCGTTACCTTTTTTTGAATGAAATGCAGTCGGATGAAATTGAATAAACTCCATATTTGCTATCTCAATTCCTGAATTATAAGCTAATGTCACTCCATCACCGGTAGATGAATGAGGATTAGTGCTTTCGTTGTAAATTCCTGCTGCTCCACCAGACGCAATTATAACTATGTTTGAGGTAAAAAAATAATTTTCTCCCTCATTCCACTTGTATGCCGAACATCCGCAGCATTCATTATCTTTTATTATCAGTTTGTGTACGAGAAAATTTTCAAAAATTTTTATCCTGTCTGAATTCTTAATTTTATTTATTAAGAATTCAACAATGAATTTGCCTGTTTCATTACCTCCAAGATGAAGTATTCTTCTGCGGGTGTGTCCTCCTTCCATACCAAGCTCATAATTATTTCCTTCCCTATCAAAAGACAAACCTTCAGAAATTAATTCTCTTATTCTTTCGGGACCTTCATTAACCAGGATTCTGACAGCATCCTCATTACATAACCCTTTGCCTGCTCTTACAGTATCTTCAAAATGAATCTCAGGTGAATCCTCCTCACCAATAGCGCTTGCAATTCCTCCCTGGGCCCAGAAAGTGCTGCTTGTTTGCAATGAATGTTTTGTTAGAAGTGAAACTGACCCATATTTTGAAGCACAATAAGCGGCATAGAGCCCGGCAAGACCGCTACCAATTATTGTATAATCGCTAACTATTTGTTTTATCATAAGAGCAATATTCTTTAATAAGAAGTAAAATAACATAATTAGTCATATAATCCCGTAAAGATTAAACAGCTCATTAGCTAACTGTTCTGTTGACTTAAAAGTTTTAATTATTATATTTACAATCAATTATGAAAAACTTATTCACAGTGCATCACCATTCTCATCATTTTTTCCTCTCAAGTGAGTGCCGGTGAAATATATTTAATAAAACATACAGTAAAAATTAAAATTACCCGGCAATAGTCGGGTTTTTTGTTTTAAAGGCTTTTACTATGAAAATAATTAATAACGGGAATTTAAAACTAGCTGTCCAAAAAAACGGCAGGTTAACGGAAAATTCCATTCAGCTTCTCAGAAACTGTAATCTTGATATTGAAAAGTTTGACGACAGACTTCTTATAAGTATTAGGAATTATCAGCTTGATATTCTTTTTCTCCGTGATGATGACATTCCGGAGTATGTTCAGGACGGTGTGGCCGATCTGGGAATTGTGGGAGAAGATGTTGTGCAAGAACAAAACGCCAATGTTAAAGTTGTTAAAAAACTTGACTTTGGAAAATGCAAGCTGGGAATCGGAATCCCTGAAGATGTTGAGCTTAATGATATAAGAGCTCTTGAGAATAAACGAATAGCTACATCTTTCCCTAATATCCTGAACAATTTTCTTATTAGAAATAATATTAAGGCAACTATAATTACTATTAGCGGTAGCGTTGAAGTTGCCCCGTCTCTCGGTATCGCTGATTATATCTGCGACCTGATTTCAACAGGGAATACCCTTAAGCTCAACAAATTGAAATCATCTATAACTGTTTTGGATTCTGAAGCTGTGCTTATAAAAAATAAGAATCTCATTAAATCATCTGATAAGTATCAGTCTTACTTGAAACTTCTTGGAAGAATTGAATCTGCTTTGAATGCAAGAAATTCAAAATACCTGATGATGAATGTTCCGCAAAATTCCCTCAGTATTATCTTAAAAATTATTCCATCCCTAAAGAGTCCGACTGTTCTTTCACTTGCAAAAGAAAATGAGCTTGCTGTTCATGCTGTTATTCCTGCCGAAAAATTCTGGGAGATAGTTGATGATCTTAAATCAGCAGGCGCATCTGGAATTTTACTTTTACCAATCGAGAATATTGTATTATGAAAAAATATTATCTGGAAAAAATATCTGTAACCGAAAGAAATGGACTTCTAAAAAGGAAATCAATTATCAAAGGTAAAGTTAAAAAATCAGTTCAGAAAATTGTTGATGAGGTAAAGAGAACCGGGCTTGAAGCTGCAATTAAGTATGCTAAAAAGTTTGATGGTTTTTCATCTGATAATATCTATGTAACCAAAAAAGAATTTAAAGAAGCAGAAAAGCTTCTTTCCATAAAAATTAAGTCGGCAATAAGAGAAGCTTATAAGAACATTTACACTTTTCATAAAAAACAGTATCCACAAAATTATTCACTTATTACTGCTGAGGGTGTGAAATGCGAACGAAAATTTATCCCGATAGAAAATGTTGGACTTTATATTCCCTCAGGAACAGCACCACTTCCCTCTACAATGTTAATGCTTGGAGTTTCTGCACAAATAGCAGAATGCAAAAGAGTTGTAGCTGCATCTCCAGCAAAAGAAAAAATTAATCCGGCAATTCTTTATGCAGCTAAATTATGTGGTATTACAGAGATTATAAAAATTGGAGGCGCCCATGCAATAGCTCTCCTTGCTTATGGTGATAAAAGCTTCAAACAAGTTGATAAGATTTTTGGGCCCGGCAATCCATATGTTCAGGCTTCAAAGGGAATTGTAAGTATAGATCCCGATTCATCGGGATGTACCATTGATATGATCGCCGGTCCGAGTGAATTGCTGATTATTGCTGATGATAATGCCAATCCAAATTTCGTTGCGGCCGATCTTCTTTCTCAGGCAGAACATGGAAATGATTCTATTGTTGTCCTCGTAACAACAAGTGAATCATTATCTAAAAAAGTTGAACAAGAACTTTC
Organism: Ignavibacteria bacterium; assembly: GCA_030648225.1. Taxonomy (GTDB): domain Bacteria; phylum Bacteroidota; class Ignavibacteria; order Ignavibacteriales; family Ignavibacteriaceae; genus RBG-16-34-14. The sequence goes on from JAUSIA010000482.1 coordinate 4,232, forward strand.
TCGGCAAATCGAAAAACTTCCCAGAAAAGATTTTGCCAAAAAAGCATTAAAGAATTCCTTCTGCCTGATAATAAATGCTATTGAAGAAGCTTTTGAGTTCAGTAATGATTTTGCACCTGAACATTTAATAATCAATCTGAAAGATTCAAAAAAATATCTGAACAAAATT
>JAUSIA010000487.1 GCA_030648225.1 Ignavibacteria bacterium
ACCTTTAATTAAAAAAGCTGCTATTGAACCAATTTCAACAGGATATATTCTTATAGAATCCGGCATAACTACAACAGCAGTATATATGAGCGGCAGTCTTCCTTTACCAAGGAATAAACCGGAAATAGCGGCAGCAACAGCATTAGCTGCAGAATATCTCGGGATGAAATTCGTTTATCTAGAAGCGGGTTCAGGAGCTGATAATTCTGTTCCTGAAGAAATGATTAAAGCTGTATCTTCAATTTGTAAGATACCTGTAATTGTTGGTGGCGGAATAAAATCACCTGCTGCTGCAAGAAAAAAAGTTGACTGCGGTGCAAAGATAATTGTAACAGGTAATTTCTTTGAAGATGAAAATAACTGGGACATGATAAAAGATTTTGCTGATGCAGTGCATATCAGAAAACCAGTTATTGTATAATAAAAAATTGAGAATGATAAATTAAAAATTATAAATGAGCCGTCTTTATGACGGCTTTCATTTTAGAAGGGAATGATGTTTGGATAAAACAAAATTCATAATTGACTCTCTCACTGAAAGCTCTGAAACAAAGCTTAAAATTTTAAAAGAATGTTCAGATGATATTCTATCCGCTTCTGAATTAATTATTGATGCTTTCAGAAATGGGAATAAACTTCTCCTTTGTGGAAACGGAGGGAGTGCTGCCGATTGTCAGCATATTGCAGCAGAACTTGTAATAAGATTAAGTCATAAAATTAAACGTCCCGCTTTACCCGCCATTTCTCTTACAACCGATACATCATATTTAACAGCAGGAGGAAATGATATCGGTTTTGAAAATGTTTTTGCAAGAGGTGTTGAAGGACTTGGTAATATAGGTGATGCATTAATAGCTATTTCTACAAGCGGCAATTCTGAAAATATTATAAAAGCAGTTCAAATGGCTAAATCCAAAGTGATGAAGACAATTGGGTTCTTAGGTGGAAATGGCGGAAAACTTAAATCATTGGTTGATCATTCAATAATAATTCCTTCATCAAACGTGCAGAGAATACAGGAAGGACATATTACTGTTGCTCATATCATTTGTGAGATTATTGAGGAAGAGTTATACGGGGTAAAATAAGCTTCTTGAACTTGAACTTACACTTACACTTGAACTTGTAATTACAATTTAGTGTCCATCCAGCTAATCTTATCCCCTTCACTTATACTATACTTATCAGTAAATCCTGCAATAACCTCAACAACATAAACCGCAGGTGCTGATGAAGGATAAGATTGATCGGATACTGTTCTGGTATTTTTATGAATAGTTACAATCTCTTTATTTGCGTTAACAAAAATCATATCAAGTGAGATGAAAGTATTCCGCATCCAAAAGGACCGCATAGTTTCATCCGGAAATATAAAAAGCATTCCCTCTTTTTCTTTCATAGTTTTTCTTTTCATTACTCCCAACTGTCTTTCATATTCATTATCTGCAATTTCGATATCAATTCTAACTAATTGCTCATTATTCTCTGAATAAAATGTGAGCTCTCCCTCTTTCTTAAATGTGTATTCATCCAAAGGTTTATCTTTCTTAAATATATCGGGGAATACAAGAAAAAATATTAAAGCAAGTAGAGCAATTACTGCAATAACCTGGTAAAGATGTTTAATCCCTTTTTTACTTTGCTTTGATTTTACAACTTGTTTTACCGGTTTCTTTTTAGCCACAGAATTTTTTCCGTAATTTTAGATTTGAAATGTAACTCTCAAAATTACAAATTTTTTAACAAAGCATTAAAATTAAAATGAGTAATAGTAAATTCATTGAAAGAGATAAAATAGAACTGAATGAATCCCAAAATAAAATGCTTATTAGCGGCTGGGGAAAAGAGGTTTATGAAAATATTGTTGTTGAAAAGATGACATATCTTTCCGATGAATTAAAAGTGAAAGGATACATTGCTTATCCAAATGAAAATAAAGGAAAGAAATTCCCCTGCATAATATGGAACAGGGGTGGATATGAAAACAAAGGTGCACTTGATAAGTTTATAGCACGAGGAATGTACGGACAAATTGCAAGCTGGGGTTATGTTGTTTTTGCTTCTCAATACAGAGGTAATGCAGGAAGTGAAGGAAAAGAAGAGCTTGGCGGAAGTGATGTTAATGATATTCTGAATCTCATTCCTCTCGCAGATGAACTTCCGTTTGCTGATAAAGAAAAATGGGGAATTGAAGGATGGAGCCGTGGCGGGATGATGACTTACCTTGCTTTACTTAAAAATCCGAATTTTAAATGTGGGGTTCTTATTGGAGCTATTTCTAATTTCAGAAGTTATGCAGAATCCAGCAGCAATAGAAATTCTATTTATAAAAAAATTATAGGTGAAAAAGATTTTGAGAAAAAACTTGATGAGAGAACTATTATTAATTTTGCAGATAAGCTTCCTAAAATTCCTTATCTTTTAATGCATGGAGGAAATGATGAAACTGTTCCGGCCTTACAGACAATTGAAATGGTAAAAAAATTTTATGAGTTGAATATTACTTATCGTTTGGTTTTATTTGAAGAAGGAGACCACTATCTAAAAAAACATAGAAAAGAAGTTGATGATATGAGAAAGATATGGTTTGAAAAGTATTTATAATTGAAAAAATAAATAACTATTTCTTCGGACGTAATTGCAACCACCGTTTCAATGAGCTTTGGCTTTCCCCTGAAGGCTTTCCAGCCAATAAATTCTCTACGCTAATATCCTCATCAAGTTCAGGCCAATGAATTCCTTCTCCTTTACCTATTAATTGCCAGTTATTTCGCTCTTCAGGAGTTCCGTAAACGAGTCGGGGGTACCATTCCAATGGAACTGTGATTGTTCTGCCATCAATGAAGTCAACTGTTAAGGAGTCTTCATTTACTGTAATATGTTGAGCAAAAGCAGGTTGAATCTCAGCTACTGAAATACTCATTCTCCCGAAGGGATGGCTTCGCCGCAAAACCTCTTTATATTTTCTTCTTTTTCTTCGATGATCTTCCTAATGAGAC
>JAUSIA010000047.1 GCA_030648225.1 Ignavibacteria bacterium
TTCTTCCCAATCCTTGCACCTTTGTTAATGGTAACGTTATTAAAAATCTTTGTTCCTTCTCCAATTACAACATCGGATTCAATGATTGTAAACGGTCCTATTTCAACATCAAATGCTATCTCAGTTTTAGGACTAACAATAGCTGTGGAATGTATTTCAGGCATAATAAAATTAATCCGCTTTAGTTAAGAACTGCTTGAACTAAAATAAAAAACCTGTTAAGCTTTAGCCATTTTTTCTTCAACAATCTTTGCCGTATCGAGAGCAATAACCAATTCTTCGTTGGTAGGGATTCGTAAAACTTTAACCTTAGAGAAATCTGATGAAATAATATTTGAATTTGTTCTGTTTCTTTCTAAATCTATTTCAATTCCGAGAAATTCAAGGTCCCGGCAAACTTCTTCCCTGATTTCATAAGAATTTTCACCAATTCCACCTGTGAAAATAAATGCATCGAGTCCGCCCATTGCAGCAGCATAAGCTCCCAGATATTTTTTTATCCTGTAACAGAAAAGATCGAAAGCATATTTTGCTCTTTTCTGTTCATTTTTAGCAGCGAGAATTTCGCGCATATCACTGCTCTCACCACTCATACCTATTAAGCCGCTATGCTTATTTAAAAGCGTACCGGCTTCATTAAGAGAAAGACCTTCTTTTCCCATAATATAAAGAATTAAAGAAGGGTCAAGATCACCACTTCTTGTTCCCATCAATAAACCTTCAAGCGGAGTAAAGCCCATACTTGTATCAACCGATACCCCATTTTTTACCGCCGCCATACTGCATCCGTTACCGAGATGAGCAGTAACAATTTTTAACTCTGATAAATCCTTACCAATAATCTCTGCAGCTTTTTTAGACACAAAGAAGTGAGATGTTCCATGGAAGCCATATCTTCTTATCTTATACTTTTTGTAGAGCTCGAAAGGAATTCCATAAAGATAGGCCTTTGGCGGCATACTGCTGTGAAAAGCTGTATCAAATACTCCGCATTGAGGTGTGCCGGGAAGTGTTCTTTTAACAGCAAGAATACCTTTTATGTTTGGCGGATTATGAAGAGGTGCGAGTTCAATATTATCCTGCAGAACCTTTATTACTTCATCAGTTATGAAAACTGAATCAGAAAATGTTTCACCGCCATGTACCACCCTGTGCCCTACTGCTTCGATATCTTTTTTATCTTCAATTACACCATGGTTCTTGCTAAGCATTACACCAAGTACATATTCAATTGCAATATTATGGTCAAGGATTTCACCTACAACTTTTATTTCATCTCCATCATAACGTTTGTGGGAGAGAACCGCACTGCTCATACCGATTCTTTCAACTACACCTTTGGCAAGAGCAGTTTTTTCATCTGTATCAATAAACTGGTATTTAATTGATGAGCTGCCGCAATTCAGAACAAGAACCTTCATTTTATCCCCCGATTATTTTTCATTAATATATTAAGCTTCATTTATAATATTTCCATATTCATCATATTTATAAAAACCTTCTCCGGTTTTCTTACCAAGCTTTCTTTCCCTGACTAATTTTCTTAAGCTAGGACAGGCACGGTATCTTGGTTCGCCAAGAGTTTTCCAGAGAGTTTCCATCCAGGCAAGAACTTCATCAAGTCCCATGCTGTCGGCAAGTTCAAGAGGTCCCATCTGGAAATTGTAACCAAGTCTCATGGCAGTATCAATATCTTTTGCTGTTGCAACACCTTCAAGAAGAATATACATTGCTTCATTAAGTAAAGGAACAATTGCTCTTGTTGTTACGAAGCCAGGATACTCATAAACTTCAACAGGTGTTTTTCCTATCCTTGCTGTAAATTTTTTAATTTTCTCCACTGTCTCATTAGAAGTATGGAGACATTTAACAAGCTCCACTACCGGAATTTTAGGAACAGGGTGCAAGAAGTGCATACCAATTACTTTTTCAGGGCGTGAGGTGCTCTCTGCAATTTTTGTTAAGCTTAATGTAGAAGTATTTGACACAAAGATTGTATCTTTATCTGCAAGTGAATCAGCTTTCTGAAAAATGTTCTTCTTCAATTCAAAATCCTCATCAACTGCTTCAATAATAAGATCGCAATCTTTAATTTTATCAAAAGCTATTTCCCATTTAATTCTGCTTAGTATCGCTTTCTTTTCCGAAGGTGTTATAGACCAGCGGCGGATTTCCCTGTCAATCGAAGAAGAGAGAACGTCTTTTGCTTTTTCAAGGTGTTTAATATCTTTTTCAATTAATAAAACTTCCAGACCTGCAGCAGTAATTGTTTGTGCAATTCCCTGCCCCATAACACCGGCGCCAATAATTGCAATATTATTTATTGAGCCTTCTTCATATTGATTTCTTCTTTCAAGAAGATCTTCAAGTCTTAACTTTTCATTTTCCATTTTTGTCCCCTAAAGTTTTTTAAGTGGTTATCTTTTCCTGAAATGAATTTCATCCTAAAAATCTTTTTTGTTAAATATAAAAATTGCATAACCTACCACAGCAAACATAAAAGCCAAAGAAGTAAGGATCGGCTGCCAGTCAATTATCCCTTTCCCCAAAGCAAGATTCATTGTTATTCCTCCCATCAGTTCAGAGGTTTTTGGAATTATATAATAAAAAAAATCAATAACTGATTTAAGAAAATCACTTGTTATAAATGTACCGAACTGCACTTTTCCTGCATAAAGAAGCGGACTTAAAATGAGGAAGATAAAGTATGCAATCATCATCCCAAGAATTGAACTTTGTGTAACTACTCCAAATAAAACTATAAGCGAATAAAGAACCGCAAATGTAAAAGTAACTGAAAGAATTATGCTGAGAAAAGTAAAATTATATGATGAAAACCTTACTGCAATAACCAGCCAGACTCCAATAATCAGGAATCCGACATTAATTAAAACAACTAACAGTCCTCCGAGAAATTTTCCAAACAGCAATTGTGACCGTGAAATTGGTTTTGATAAAAGAAGATCTATATTCCCTTTTTCAAGCATATTAGGAACAAAGCTTGCGCTTGAAAAAATTGCAAGCAGAATACAAAGACTTGCTAAGGGAGTAATAATTATTAATTGTATGGAGGTTGCTATTTCTTCTAAGATAAAGCTATCCTGGATTGTTACACCACTCATAAGAGCTGAATCGCTTAGCACGTTAACAACAACTGCAGTAATAATTATGGCAAGTGCAGAGAGTCCAAGGAAAAAAAGAAATACTTTTCTTGCTAATGCCTCTCTTAGTGTATACCAGGTTGTAATCCAGATGTTGTTCATTTTATATTTTTCTCGGATTCGTTAATTAAGGAGATAAACATCTCTTCTAGGGTGTTCTTCATTGGTATAACTTCTTTTAAAAGTACGCTTCTGTTTCTTAATTGATCAATAATGTTATTCAGTTCATTCGTATTTGTAACTTTAACAGAATAGCTTCCATCGGATATTCTTGTGAAAGAATTATTTAAAGTAATATTATCCGAACCTGCAGCATTTCCTTCAATTACTATTTTATATTCTTCTTTCTTCTCGGTGAGTTCTTTAACTGTTCCCTCTCTCAGCAATTTTCCTTTATTAAGTATTCCAACACGGTCAGTTATTAATTCAACTTCAGAAAGCAAATGACTATTGAGAAAAATAGTTTTCTGCCTGCTTTTAAGTTCAATAAGAATATCGCGTATCTCTTTTCTCCCAATAGGATCAACACCATCTGTTGGTTCATCAAGGAAAATTAATTCTGGATCATTTATTAAAGCTTGCGCAAGTCCCAGCCTTTGCATCATTCCTTTTGAATAAGCTTTAACTTTAGTTTTTTTCCACTGCGATAATTTAACAAGCTCAAGAAGTTCATCTATCCTTTTATCGAGATCCAATCCATTTACTCCACTGAGTTTACCGAAATACTGAAGAACCTCTCCACCTTTTAGATAAGGAGGGTATTTGTGATTTTCAGGCAGATAACCGATTCTTTTTTTGATAGTATAGTTAGATAATCTCTCTTCAAGAATTTTAGCATTACCGGCAGTAGGAAAGGTAATCCCAAGAAGAAGTTTAATAAGTGTAGTTTTACCAGCCCCATTTGGTCCAAGAAGTCCAAAGATTAAACCTGACTCAACATTAAGATTTAGTTCAACCAGAGCCTGAACTTTTTTCTT
>JAUSIA010000496.1 GCA_030648225.1 Ignavibacteria bacterium
AATTCTTTTTCATTTCTTCCGAAGTGACCATAAGCAGCAGTTTTTTTGTAAATGGGTCTTCTTGAATTCAATCTATCAATTATCCCATTAGGTGTCAAATCAACTTCTTTCATAATCATTTTGGCAATTTCCTTATCAGGAATAACTCCTGTTCCATGGGTATGAACATAAACAGAAACCGGTTTAGCAATGCCGATTGCATAAGCAACCTGCACAAGACATTCTTTAGCAAGTTTGGCTGCAACAATATTTTTTGCAATATGTCTCGCTGCATAAGTAGCACTTCTATCAACCTTCGAAGGATCTTTACCGGAGAAAGCACCTCCGCCATGAGGAGCCCAGCCGCCATATGTATCAACAATAATTTTCCTGCCGGTTAAACCGCTGTCACCGTGAGGTCCGCCAATTTCAAATCTTCCTGTTGGATTAACAAAATATTTTGTTTTTTTATCAATATACTCTTCAGGTATTATATTTTTAATGACATTCTCAATTACATCTTCTTTAATTTTTTTCTGGCTGACACCCGGATCATGTTGTGTTGATACTACAACAGTATCAACTCTTAGAGGTTTATTTTTATCATTAAACTCAACGGTAACCTGGGATTTTGTATCAGGACGAAGATAAGGCATTAAACCATTCATGCTTTTTCTTATATCGGCAATTTTTTTAACAAGCTTGTGTGCATACATTATAGGCATTGGCATTAATTCCGGAGTCTGGTCGCAGGCATAGCCAAACATTAAACCCTGGTCACCGGCTCCTCCTTTATCAACTCCCATGGCTATATCCGGCGATTGCGAATGAATAGCATTGAGGACTGAGCACGATTCAGCATCAAATTTATAATCAGCACTTGTATATCCAATTTCCTTTACGGTTTCTCTTACTACGTCAGGAACTTCAATATATGCTTTTGTAGTAATTTCTCCGCCAACCAGAACAAGACCAGTTGTAACAAAAGTTTCGCAAGCTACTCTTGCTTTTGGATCCTGTTTTAATATCGCATCAAGTATGCTGTCTGAAATGGCATCACTTACTTTATCAGGGTGTCCTTCGGAAACTGATTCCGACGTGAAAAAATATGACATTGTTTTCTCTTTGAAAAAGTTATAATTATTTCTCGCTAAAAAGCTGATTCTATTTAATTAAGTTTACAAAGATAATAATTCTTTTCAAGAATTAAATACTTTTAATGAATCCAATTTTTATATTCTTTCTTAATAGATATTGAAATGAATATCTGATCTTATTCTTAATTCCTGCTTCTTTAACAACTGCAAAAAGATAAGGCGGCTGTAGACTCAAATAAAAAAAAGTTACTGATGATTTTCTCCGATAGTGTTAATGTAACAAGCCGGCGATAAAAATAGATAATTCACTCACCTTATGGAGAGAATTCATAATCTGAATTATTAAAAATTAATTAAAATCTACTTCCGATGAATCACCTGAATTCAATCTTTTGTAAGCTCCCCTTATGAAGGCATTACTTCCTATAATTGAGTTATCCAGCAAAGCTTTTTCAACCTGTGCATTTGAATCTATTATTGAATTTTTAATTATACAATCTTTTATCTTGCATCCGCTTGCAATAGTAGCATAGGGACCAATAACCGAGTTCACAACGTCTGCATCTTCTGCAATAAAAACAGGTTGATTGATTACAACATTATTCAACTTCCTGGAAAAACTTTTTTTGTTTAATAAAAACTGATTTGTAGATAAAAGTGTTTCAGGTTTACCGCAGTCATACCAGCCTTCAACGGGAAATATTGTAACTTTCTCTCCCTGCTCAATCATTATTTGCAAAGCATCGGTTAATTGCAGCTCACCTTTTGTGCGGATATCTTTTTCAACTAATTCATTTAGACAATTAATTAATGCCTTTTTATGTGAGACATAATAAAGTCCAACCAAAGCAAGATTGGAAACAGGTGTCTGAGGCTTTTCAACAAGCTTTTCTACATAACCATTTTTTAAAACTGCTACACCAAATCTTCTTGGATCTTCAACTTCCTTTACACCAAGAGAAGAAATTTTATTTTTAAATACATTTTTAAGATCAACATCAAAAATAGTATCGCCAAGGATTATAAAAATTTCTTCATCATCAAATGTTGGGATTGCCGTATAAATAGCATGTCCCAAACCCTCCATTGATTCCTGTTCAATAAAAGATGATTTCATCGAGGGATAAGTTTTTTCCACATACTCTTTTATCATATCGCCCAGATGACCAATAACAAAAGTGGCTTTATTTATTCCTTCTTCTAAAAGCTTATCAAGTATGTGTGCAATTATCGGTTTTCCTCCAACATTAAGAAGCACTTTTGGAGTTGAGTATGTGTGTGGTTTTAACCTTGTACCTATACCGGCAACTGGTATTATTGCTCTCATATTTCCTTTTTTTATTGAATAAAATTATTCATTCAATTAGCGAATAACAAATAAGAAGCCATTATTGAACTGAATAAATATCAAACTTCAGCCATAAATTTTGGTAAAACAGTATCTATACCGGCAGTTTTTTCAAAACAGGAAAGAAGTTTTTGCAAAACTCTGTCAAGCACAGCATCAGGACAGGAAGCCCCGCTTGTAAGAATAATATCAACTACATCTTTTTCAGGAATAAAATCTTTAGTTATGATTTCCTTCTTTGAATGAATATCAAAATGTTTAATTCCCGAATGGGAAATTATTTTCTCATCATCTGAAATAAAATATGTAGTTAATTTCTCTTTACATAATTCAACAAGATGTCCTGTGTTTGAACTGTTATATCCTCCAACAACCACAGCAAAATCTGCTTTCATATTAAGAAGCTCAACAGTTGCCTGCTGGTTATCGTAAGTTGCATAGCACAATGTGTCTCTTGTATCTGCAAAATGTTTATTGATATTTTCTTTACCATATTTTTTAATCATTGTTTGCTTTAAGTAATCAGCAATTGCTTCAGTTTCTGTTGCAAGCATTGTTGTTTGATTTACTACCCCGATTTTTTGTAAGTCTTTTTCGAGATTAAAACCGGGAGAATATTTCCCTTTAAAGAATTCATAGAATTCCTTTTTATCTCTTTCTCCCAAAATTATTTCAGCAAGAATTTTTGTTTCGTTCAAATCTCTTACAATAAGAGCAGGAGATGATTTTACACTATGAGAGAATGTAGCTCTTGTTTCTTCAT
>JAUSIA010000497.1 GCA_030648225.1 Ignavibacteria bacterium
TCTTGATGAATTATTTAAATTCATCCATAAATCAATTTCTGAATTAATGCTCGTTGAGAATTTCTATATTGCATTACACGATAAAGAAAATGACCTGCTCACATTTCCATATTATATTGATAAATATGATGAAAGCGGACCGCCAATTAAATTTGGAAAAGGACTCACCGAATATGTAATTAGAAATGGCAGATCTGCATTGGTGGATAGAGCTTTGGATGATGAACTTATTGCTAAAGGAGAAATTGAATTGATAGGAGTGCAATCTGAGATTTGGCTTGGTATACCTTTAAAAATAAAAGACATTACAATTGGAGCTTTAGTTGTTCAGGATTATGAAGATAAATTTACTTATACTCAAAGACACAAAGAGATACTTGAAGCAATCTCCCATCCTATCTCAATGGCAATAGAAAGAAAAAGAGTTGAACAGGAGAGAGAAAAGTTAATTGATAAACTTAGTGAACTTAATCAGTCTAAAGATAGACTCTTCTCTTTAATATCTCACGATCTCAGGAGCCCGTTTAATTCCTTACTGGGATTCTCTGAAATTCTTACAACCGAATATGACCTGCTTACTCATGATGAAATAAAAGAATATCTTAACGTTATTTATGAATCATCTAAGAATTTATATGGAATGACAAATAATTTATTGCAGTATTCCCGCTTTCAGACGGGCAGGATAGAGTATAAACCTTCAAAGCTTGATCTTGCGAAACTGATTAAAAATGGTGTTAAATTATTAGCCGGAAATATTATAAAGAAAGAAATTGAATTTAAAATAAATACTGATCCCGATGTATATATTTATGCCGATGAGGATATGATGAATTCTGTAATTCAAAATCTCGTATCAAATGCTGTTAAATTTACTTCGAAACGGGGAGAAGTAAATATCTCCGTTCAAAAAAAGATTTCTGATAATGAACAGGTAAAAATTGAATTCATAATTGAAGATACCGGAATGGGAATAAGTGATTCTGATATGAAAAAAATATTGCAAGGTGAAATGTTCTCAACACCCGGAACGGAGAGAGAATATGGTACAGGTTTAGGAATGGTGCTGATAAAGGAATTTATTGAACGAAATGGAGGAGAACTAAAGATTGAAAGTGAAAAAAATAGCGGGTCACGGTTTATTTTTGTTTTTCCTGCAGCCTGATCGTTGGAAAAGAATTAATGAAAAATAAAGAAAACGGCATCAGTATTATAAAATTCATTTCAATTTATTTTTCACTCGGAATTTTATGGATCATTTTTTCTGATCTCATTCTTTTCAATTTACCAGAACAATCTTCATCTGATTTTTTTCAATGGGGAGTAGTTAAAGGTATAATATTTCTTCTAGTAACATCTGCAGCAATTTTCTTTATATTAAAAAATTATTCTGCCAGGTTAAAAGAATCAAACACTGAATTAAGAAGAGCAAACAATTTATATAAAGCTTTAATTGAACAGAGCGCAGAGGGTATATTCCGTGTTGAATTAAATAAACCTTTTTTGGTTTCTCTGCCTATTGATAAACAAATCAACCTTTATGATAAGGAAGCTTTTCTTGCCGAATGTAATAATGCAATGGCAAAAATGTATGGATATTCTAAAGCGGAGGAGATGCAGGGTATAAAGCTTAGTTCATTTATTCCTCACTCTGTTCCAAGAATAGAGAATTTTAAAGCCTTTATTGAGAATGATTATAAGATAGTTGATCTTGAATCCTTGGAAGAGGATAAGTTTGGAAACAAAAAATATTTTTTAAATAACCTTCTCGGAATAATTGAAGATGGGAAAATAACCCGGATATGGGGAGCTCAAAGAGACATAACAAAAATTAAAGAAGCTGAAGAAGCAAAAAGAGAAAGTGAAGAATTATACAGAACCGTTGTTGAAAGTATGGCTGAAGGACTTTTAATAACAGATGTAGAAGACAGGATCTTATTTGCCAATAAAAGTATGAGCGAGTTGAGTGGTTATAAGATTAATGAAATGATTGGTAAAAAAGGTTATGAGATTCTGCTTGATTCGAGAGACAAAAATTTAATCCTGGATAAGAATAAACTCAGGTTATCAAACAATACAGATACCTATGAAATTCAGATGAGGAAAAAAGATGGAACTAAATATTGGGTTAGAATTTCAGGAACACCATATAAAGATTCCAGGGGAAATATAATTGGTACCCTCGGTGTTATTACTGATATCGCTGAATTTAAACTTGCGCAAAGATTAGTTAAAGAAAGTGAAGACAGGTACAGGCAGGTTGTCGAACAAGTAAATGAAGTTATTTACCAGACAGATTCAGTTGGCAAATTAATTTTTGTTAACAATTACTGGACCCAGCTGACAGGGTATAAAATAAATGAAAGTATCGGTAAACCTGTAATTGATTTTATTTATTCTGAAGATCAGAAAAAAATCTCCAAGGAAATTGTTTCTATTATATTTAATAAAAAAGAATCTGCTAAATCTGAAGCAAGAATAACTACCAAAGACGGGGGTTTGAAATGGATGGAAATAAACGCTCATCTTACAAGGGATGACCATAAGATTGTTGGTATTTCAGGAACAATAACCGATATCCATGAAAGAAAACTTGCTGAAGAAGAACTTGTTAAAGCAAAAGAAAGAGCCGAAGAATCCGACAGGCTTAAATCTGTTTTTCTTGCACAGGTTTCTCATGAAGTCAGAACTCCTTTAAATGTTGTATTGAATTATAATTCCATTATAAGTGAATTTATACAG
>JAUSIA010000498.1 GCA_030648225.1 Ignavibacteria bacterium
TTTGCTTTCCCTTTCTTTTTTTAAAACCAGTTCAAATTTTTTTTCTGTGCTTTCTTCCCTGGCGACTAACTGTTTTTCAAGGTTTCTAAGATTTTGTCTCTTCTGTTGAACTTCGTTATCAAATTCTGTCTTTTTCTTATACCATTCATCTTTTACCTCTAATAACTTTTCTCTCTTAAGATTATTTGATTCTTTCTGGGCATCATTAATTATTTGCTTAGCTCTCTCTTCAGCCGAAGCAATACTTTTTTTACCAATCCTGGAATTAAACATCCAGCCCAGGTAGAAAAAAACAACCACAAGAACAATCGCCAAGAGTATTAACTGTATCGGATCCATTGTTCCTCCATGGTAGATTAATTTATAAACCGCTTCTGCCAGTACATTTAATAGAGAAAAACCCTATTAAACACAGTGGGAATCAGCCAGAACGCTTTTTACTTCCTCTGTTCCAACCAAGTTAGATTTCCCAGCGAACCAGGATGAGGCCTGTAATAGACGTCTTGAGTCAAACTCCCTATTAGATATAACTGTTAGTTTTTCTTATCGCTGTGAACTGGCAGAGCGGAAAGTTTGTTTATGATGGGTCTGACATTCTGACTTCGTTAAGAAGAAGCTTAAGCTTTTTAATTTTATCGCTTGCCTGTATCAGTAATTCTCTGTTTTTATTTTTTTCTAAAAAGAGATCATAAGCAATGTTTAAACAAGCAATAATAGCTATAGTTTGTACAGGTTGATCCGGAAGTTCTTCTTTTGTTTCTTCCATAACCTTGTTAACATAAATAGCAAGTTCTTTTGCTATTTCCTCATTTTCAACAATTAAGGAATATTCTTTATCGAATATTTTTATTTTGAGCTTCTTCTTATCGGTCATTTATGTTTTGTCCATCAAACTAACATAATGTTTAAGAACTTAAATGAAAATCTATTCTTGAAATCAAATCTCCTATATTAGTTTTTAATTCTTTTCTCTCCTTTTCATTAAAAGAATTAAAAAGTCCTGCTCCTGATTTTTCTTTCATAGTCTGAAGTTCTGATTCAAGTTTGGAAATTTTCTGTGTTAAATCAGTTTTTTCTTTTTTCAAATCAGCTAACTGAGAATCCAACTCAATATTAACTTCAGTTAAATCTTTACATTTGTTTGCCAGAATTTCCACCTGAGATTGAATAATACTTAAATCACTTAAAAGTACTTCCTGTTTGGAAGTTTCTGACATTATAACCCTCTTAATTTTGCATTAAATTTCTTTTCAATCAACTTAATCAGATGAAGGAATTCCTTTTCCACTTCATCTTCAGTTAAAGTTCTGTCTTCAGCTTGATATTCTAAGCTGAAAGCCATACTTTTTTTCTCACTACCTAAAGATTCGCTTTCAAATAAATCGAATAACTTTACATCTTTTAGTAAATTAGAACCTTCACTTTTAATAAAATCTGAAAGCTCTTCATAAGTAACAGATTTGTTAAGAATAAAAGCAAAATCCCTTACAACTTTTGGATATTTAATTGGCAGTGAATAGAACTTCTTACTTTGCTGAATTTTCTTTAATTCTCCAAGATTAAATTCAAAGCAATAAACATCCTGGTTAATATCATATTGTTTAAGAACATCTTTACTTACTTTTCCACCCAAACCGATCGTCCTATCCGACAGATTTTTGGTAAAGTGGTAAGCAAAATTTCTATTACCACTGTGATAATATGAATCATTTAAAACATTGTCAAGAGAAAACTTTGTTATAAAACTATCAACCAATCCTTTAAGTGAAAAGAAATCAACTTCTTTTTCCAGAGAGTTCCACTCTTTTTCTTTCTCTTTACCTGTAAGAATAAAGAGTAATCTTCTTTCTTCAATAAAATCTTCAAATGAATTTATTTCATTTTCACTTATTTTGTTAAAAACATTTCCAATTTCAAAAAAGAAAAGATTTTTTTCTCCTTTGTTAATATTATTTGCTGCAACAATTAAACCACCAGGAATAAGTGAAGTTCTCAGGTATGCCATATCTGTACTTTGGGGATTAAGAAGTTTTATTGCTTTTCCTTCAAATAAAGCAGATTTTTCATCAATAAGTGGATTATTGAGAATTTCATATAAACCTAATCCGGTAGATATCTCTCTTATCCTATTAGTAAAAGAAGATTCATCATATTTTTTCTCAAGTGTTATAGTAATTTTGGGCACTGTGGGAATTTTATCATACCCATATATCCTGGCAACTTCTTCAATTAAATCAATTTCTCTTTCAATATCCGGTCTATAAGCAGGAACTTGTAATCTTACTTCATTTTGAGTTTGCAATATAATTTTTAGTCCGAGTTTATTAAAAATCTTAACGATACTTTCTTTGGAGATTTCATATCCTAAAACTTTATTAACTCTTGCAAATCTAAGCTGTACTTCTTTCTCATTTATTTTTTCGGGATAAACATCAATCAAACCTTTGAGGATTTCACCTCCCGAAACTTCAGCAATGATCATCGCAGCCCTGTTTGCAGCATAATCTGTATTATTTGGATCAACAGTTCTTTCAAATCTATAAGATGCATCTGTATTTAATCCTAAAGCTTTTGATACATTTCTTATATGAGAAGGATTAAAGTGTGCACTTTCAAGAAGTATACTTTTTGTTTCAGATGTTACTTCAGAATTATCACCTCCCATTACTCCTGCAATTGCAACTTCTTTTTCCCCATCACAAATCATCAATGTACCTGAAGGAAGCTCTCTCTCTTTAGAATCAAGAGTTAAAAACTTCTTTTTTTCTTTTGTACTTTTTACAATAATTTTTCTTCCGGATAATCTATCAAGATCAAAAGCATGAAGAGGCTGCCCTAATTCATTCATAACAAAATTAGTAACATCAACAATGTTGTTGATTGGTCTTAAACCTATTTTAGTTAGTCTGCTTTTCAACCATTCAGGTGATTCTTTTATTGTTACGTTTCTAATTATCCTTGAAGAATAGCGAGGACAATTTATTGTATCAAGAATTTCAACTGAAGCAAAATC
>JAUSIA010000050.1 GCA_030648225.1 Ignavibacteria bacterium
GATCCGCAAAAAATTCATCAAAAATACTGTTGCCTTTTTTCTTTTTCTGTATAAGAACCGGAACATTAAGCTCAAAAGGAGTTACCGAAAGTTCTCCCGATTGTGAAGGAAACAAAGCAACTTTCTTTAATATACCAACTCTGAATTGTTTACCATCAACAACTTCAGTAGTGAAAAGAATATTTTTATCAGTGTTAAGTTCTTCTGCCCAAAAACCTTTGTACTGCGGGAGCCTGGAAACTGACATTTGTGAAGCGATATTTAATCTTGTGTAAAGCTTATAAGTTACAGTAACCTGCTCTCCCTGGTAAACTCTCTGTTTATCTGCTGTGGCTTTTACAAAAAGATTCTGTGATATCTCTTCATTAGCTGTAGGCTGACTCCCCTGTTTTGTCTGAGAAGTGCCCTTAACAAATTCAACTGTGATAGGTTCTGTTCTGTAAGTCTTCCCCCTAAATTCAATTGAAGCACTTGCAATAGTTACAGTTCCGGGAGATTTTCCTTTTAAAAAGTATGAATATGCTTTTGTTCCTGAAGCAACACCATTAATAAATTGCATACTGGATGATTGGTTAGGACCGCTCAGAATATAAAAATTATTCAGATCAGGAGGAGAGAAGTTTTTTAATCCATTAATATTATCTGCAGAAAAAGTAAATGATAATTCGAACTGGTCATTCAAACCAACTTTTGAATGAGAGACAGTTGCGACAAATGTTTGTGCAAACACTGCTGCCTGCACAAAGAACAAAATGAGGAATATGTATTTAGTTAAAGTTTTGAACATTACTTATTTATTCCTGATAATTAGTCAGTTCATATCGAAGTTCAAGTTCATGTTCAAGTTCAAGAAGTTAAAAGTATAAAGACTTGAACCCCGATTGTCATCGGGGCAGGCTTTATACTTGAACTTGCACTTACTTATTACCAGTCCTTTTCTCTTTTAACTGCAACCCCGGTTTTCTTTCTAATTTTTTTCTGAATATCCTGTTCATTATTTTTTAATGCCTGCAGGATCCTTTCAGCTTCTTCTTTGGAAATCTGATTCTGCTGCTGAGCTTTTGTATTATCCTGCTGAGTCTGCTCGTTTTGGTCAGGTTTGTTTTGCTCATTTTGCTGCTGATCATTCTTATCATTCTGCTGGTTCTTATCTTTATTTTGATCCTGGTTTTGATTTTGTTGATTCTGCTGCTGCTGGTTTTGCTGTTTCTCTAACTGGTTAAGAGCATAAGAAAGATTATACTTTGTTTCCAGGTCATTTGGAGTAATCTTTAATGCATTCTTATATGCTTCAATGCTCTCTTTTATTTTCTGAGATTTAAGTAATGAATTACCAATATTATGATAAGCTTTAGCCTTTAACTCAGGATTTTCACTCAATTCAAGTGATGAATAAAATTCTTTGAGTGATTCATCATACCTGCCTTGTTTATAATAAGCATCGCCTAGATTAAAATGAGCTTCAAATCTTTCAGGAGCTTTCTCTTTACCTTTTTTAAAATTTACTTCAGCGTCAGTGTACTTCTCTTCTTTATATTGATCAACTCCATCATTAATTTCAGACCGCTGAGCATAAATCGGGATTGAAAGAAAAAATATTACAAGGAATAATGGTATAGGGTATAAGGTATAGGGTATAAATGAAAAACCTGCGCTTGAACTTGAACTTACTCTTGAACTTCGTTTGCCGTTTGCCATTTTACATTTACCTGCTTTGTATTCCAAGTCTTGAAATAATATTATTGAACCACTTAGTCTTTCGTTCACTCAAAAAGAAATCAAAAAGAAGCAAAATAATTGCCGGTGCTAAAAAATAATAAAACCGGTCCTCGTAGTCAGTAACTTTTTTTACTCCAAATTCAGCTTTTTCAAGCTCAGAAAGCTCTTCATAAATTTTATCGAGATGATCTTCATAGTTTGAACCTCTGTAATATTCTCCATTTGCAGAAGAAGCAATTTGTTTTAGTGTCTCTTCATCAAGCTTGGTAAGAACTATGTTTCCTTCATTATCTTTTTTAAAGCCTGTCTGTTCTCCCCTTGGATTATAAATCGGTATTGGAGAACCACCTGTTGAACCAAGACCGATTGTAAAAATTCTTACTTCTGCATTATTTGCCTCCTTAACAACACTACTTATATCTCCTTCATGATCTTCACCGTCAGTTATTAATATTATAACTTTTTCTGTTGGTGCAGATTTATCAAAAGATTTTAATGCGAGGGAAACAGCAGATCCAATTGCAGTGCCCTGGCTTGGAACGGAATTAAAATCTACAGCAGAAAGAAAAAGGTTAGCAGCAGAATAATCTGTAGTAAGAGGGATTTGCACATAAGCATCCCCGGCAAAAATAATCAAACCGATTCGGTCTCCTCTTAACCTGTTTATAAGACTACCAATTTGGAATTTAGCTTTTTCGAGGCGGTTCGGTTTAATATCTTCAGCCCGCATACTATTTGAAACATCAAGAAGAATAAAAACATCTATTCCTGTTTGCTTAACTTCTTCCATCTTAGTTCCTACCTGCGGGTTAGCGGCAGCAATTATTAAAAAAATTAATGCGATAATCACTAAACCAAATTTAACTGTATTTTTCAGACCGCTGAAAGATGGAAACAAAATATTATGAAGCTTCCTTTCAGAAAATCTTTCAAGAAGTTTTATACGATTCTTTCTGTATAACCAGTATAATACTATAATAACCGGTATTATATAAAGTGCATGTAAGTATTCAGGGTTTGCAAATCTAAACATCACGGTAACTTTCTTAAAACCGTTCGTGATAATCCTAACTCAAGTAATAGTATAATAACTCCCCCGCCAAGCCAGGAGTAATAAAGTTCTTTTGCATTACGATAAGAAGTTATTTCTACTTTAGTTTTCTCAAGTTTGTCAATTGTTTCATAAATCTCTTTCAGCTTTTTATTATCTGTAGCTCTGAAATATTCTCCACCAGTGGTCTGTGCAATTTCTTTCATCAAAGGCTCATCTATTTCAACA
>JAUSIA010000510.1 GCA_030648225.1 Ignavibacteria bacterium
TCTTCACAGAAATATTTCAGCCAATGGAGGTATTTTCGTTTTAAGGCACTTACGAGAATAGTATCGCGATCAATTATCCTGTTTTTTGGAATTTCAATATGTTGAATTACAAGATCATTAATAAATACATAAGGAAAAAGAATTGATAGATGCCATTTTAATTCTTCAATCAAATCCTGGTAAAGAAGTGTATTATCAAAAGGAAGTTGAACAGTATAAAAAATTTCTGGCGGTAAGGTGAAAGATGCCGCTTTTGAATTTATACGGTTTCTAATCAGGATTTCATTAAAAGCAGCCTGAAGAACTGATATAATTTTTGTCTCTTTATCCTCACTAAGCTTTAGACGTTCATCAAAATAAACTTCATCAAGATTTTGCAGAATGAACTGAGAATTTTTATAGTTTATTTCGACAAGCTGAATCCTGGATGATGTTATATTAAAACCGGCATGGTTGCCATAACCTGTCAAATATCACTCCCGCAATTAGTCATTTTCCCTCCGGAACTTAAAATTAAAAATTATTCTATATAGAGATACTTCGTGATGTTCTGGAATTTTGATTCGCCAATTCCTTTTATTTCAAGAAGTTCTTTGAGAGATTTTAACTTTCCTCTCTTGTTTCTTAATTCAATAATTCTTTCTGCGGTCTTTTTACCAATTCCAGGTAATAAAATAAGTTCTTCAAGTTTTGCAGAATTAAGGTTTATACTTTTCTCAGCGGGAGTTTCCTTTCCGTTACTTCCGCTAAAATTATTTGCCTTAAAATCTAAAACTTCCTGCTTATAATCAATTGGTTTATCTTCCTGTTTCTCACTATCTGTTTGTTCAGGTTCATCTTCAACTGCAAAAAAGAGGCTGTCTTCTTTAGAATAATCGAATATATTTACACTATTATTTTCATCCTGCAGGAAAAAAGTTTTGTAGCAAAATCCAACTAAAAAAGTTGTTATAAGAAAGAGCAAAATTTTTATTTCTGTTTCTGTAAGCCCGATTAAAACTGATAATTTCCTGAACATATTAACCCCGGTATTTTTTTAAGGTACAGGATATAAAGGCATAAGATATATTATTTTCCATATACCTCTATACCGGTTAAACATTAAAACCCAAATCTTTTAAAGAAATTCTTTTCATCTTTATTGCCGAAATTTTTAGAACCTGGCATTACGGCAAGCTCTTTTAATAATTCTTTCTCTTTAGAATTTATTTTTTTCGGAACTTCAATATTTACTTTTACAAGCTGATCCCCATAACCAGATTCATTCAGATGCTTAATTCCTTTATCCCTCATACGAAGAAGTTTACCTGGCTGAGTTCCGGAATCAATTTTTAATTTTGCTTTTCCTTTTAAGGTTGGAACCTCAACCTCCGAACCTAAAACAGCATCAGGATAGCTTATATATAAATCATATATAATATCGTCATTATTACGCACAAAATATTCATGAGGAATTTCTTCAAAGACAACAATAAGATCGCCTGAAGGACCATCCCTTCTTCCTGCATTCCCTTCGCCACGCATAGTCATATAGCTGTTCTGATATACTCCGGCCGGAACATTTATATTAACAGTAACTTCTTCCTGTATTCTTCCATCACCGCGGCATTTTTTGCAAGGGTTATCAACAACAATTCCTTCACCATTACAATTATTGCAAGGCTGTATGTTTACAAACTGGCCAAACACTGATCTTGAAACAGTTCTTACTTCACCTGAGCCCTGACAGACTGTACAGGTTTTAGTTGAAGTACCTCCTTCAGCGCCGGTTCCTTTGCATAAATCACATTTAATTAATTTTTTTAGTTTGATTTTTTTAGAAACTCCCTCGGCAATTTCTTCAAGAGTTAATTTAAGATTTACTTTAAGATCAGAACCCGGAGTGCCGCCGGTACGTCTTCTTCTTGTTCTTTGTCCTGTACCAAAGAAATCTTCGAAGATTGAACCGCCGCCAAAAATATCTGAGAAGTGGGAGAAAATATCATTTATATCCGTAAATCCCTGTGAACCAAAACCGCTTCTTACTCCCTCATGTCCGAATCTATCGTACTTGGTTTTCTTTTCGTCATTACTTAAGACTTCGTATGCTTCGGCAGCTTCTTTAAATTTTGCTTCCGCAGTCTGATCATCCGGGTTTCTATCAGGATGATACTGCATTGCCAGTTTGCGATAGGCTTTTCTAATTTCATCTTTGGAAGCATTCCGGTTAATACCGAGAACTTCATAATAATCTCTTTTAGCCATACAATTTATTTACCGGATTTCTCATCATCATTTAAATTACTTTTATTCTCTTCAACAGATTCCTCCGTTGATTCCTCACTGACAATAACTTTTGAATGTCTTATTACTTTGTCTTTATAGATATAGCCTTTTTCTATCTCATCAAGAACAGTGTGAGGCTCAACCGAGTCATCTTTTTTCTGCATAATTGCTTCATGGAAATTAACATCAAAAGGTTTACCCACAGCATCTATTTTCTTTACTCCTTCATCATCAAGAGCTTTACTCAGCTTTTCATAAACAAGTTTTAATCCTGCTTTAAGCGCATCAATATCTTTAGCCTCTTCTATATGATCAAGAGATCTTTCAAAATCATCCATTACCGGAAGGAGCTTTAAAATAAAAGTAACGGCTGAATATTTAATCAGGTTTAACTGATCATTTTCAGTTCTTCTTTTATAATTTTCAAACTCCGCTGCTTTTCTTAAGAACTTATCTTTTAGCTGCTCAACTTCTTTTTCAAGTTCTGCAATTCTTAAATCTTTTTCTCCGCCTGAGGCGGATTCTTCATTTTGAAAATTTTCAGATGCTTCTTCTTTTTCATTTTTTTTAATTTCTTCATCAGGCTGTTCTTTCATATTCTTCTTTTTATTTTCATTAGAATCCATTTTTTATCATTCCTTATTTTGAACTTGTTAACATTTCAGATATCATTTTAGACATATAATTTACTATTGAAACTATTTTTGAATATTCCATTCTTTTAGGGCCGATAATCCCAAGAGTTCCGCTTGTCTCTCCGACTTTATATTCTTTAGTTATAAAACTGTAATCAGTCAGTTTAATATCTTCATTTTCACTTCCAATAGAAATGAAAATTTCATCATTCTCACCGGATTTTTCTAAAATGTGAACTATAATATCTTTATCTTCTATTAGCTCTACTATACTCTGAAATCTTTCAAGGTTTTCAAATTCCGGCTGACGTATAATATTTTTAGCACCGGATATAACAATATTTTCTTTACGAATAACATCTTTGAAAATTTTATCAACAGAATCATAAAAAAGCCTGATGACAAAATTGTCATCATCATCTATCACATCCCGAAACCTTTCATTAAATGTATTTCTGATTTCATTAAAAGTTAATCCGGCAAGTCTTTCATTTAAAAGATTTTGTATAGGTTCAATTTTCGAAGGCTCAATTTCAGATGAAAGCTCTAATGTAATTGTTTTAACAAGTCCTGATTTTATACTGATAACAATCAGAATTCTCGTTGATGAAAGGCTGACAAGCTGAATTTTTTCAAGAATACCAGTTTCAAGTTTTGGATAAGTTACACAGGCAAGCTGTTTTGTTATCTTAGTTAGCAGAGTTGAACTGATTCTTAATATCTCATCTGTTTCGATTCCTTCTTCAAGCTTTTCTTTAATAAATTCTTTTTCAGAATTTTTTAATTGCTGAATATCCATCAATGAATCAACATAGAACCTGTAACCTTTGTCTGTAGGAATTCTTCCGGCAGAAGTATGAGGATGATCAATATATCCTGCATCCTCCAGATCGGACATAATATTCCTTACAGAAGCCGGGGAAAGTCCTACCTCATACTTTTTTGTAATATTCCGGGATCCAACAGGCGATGCAGTTAAAATAAACTGCTGGATAACGTGTCTTAATATTGTTTTTTCCCGTTCGTTAAGTTCTTCGTTCATCTTATAATAAAAATTTTTTGGGATACAAATATATAAAAAATCTTCGAAAAATGAGGGTTTTTCTTGAAGTACTAAAACCTTGTTTTAAGGTTATTTAGTTTATACAATCTTACAAAAAAATCAAGGAAATAAAAAAACCCGGCTCTGTTACCGGAACCGGGTTGAGTTGGAAAAAGATGATTGAGAATTATTTCAGAAGTACCATCTTTTTCGTTTCTCTGAATGAATTTGATCTGTCTACGGCATTTGCTTCTATAGTGTAGAAGTATATTCCTGATGACAAATCTGTCCCATAAGTATTAAACTCAATCTCATGCAATCCAGCTCTGGTTACAGCATCAACAAGAACTCTTACAACTTCTCCCGTAACATTATATATCGTAATCTTAACATCGCTGTCATAAGGTACATTAAACCTTATTGTTGTAGAAGGATTGAACGGATTCGGATAGTTTTGAATAAGAGCATATTGTGTTGGTGAAGAATACTCATCTTCTTCAACATC
The DNA here is from genome assembly GCA_030648225.1 of Ignavibacteria bacterium. Taxonomy (GTDB): domain Bacteria; phylum Bacteroidota; class Ignavibacteria; order Ignavibacteriales; family Ignavibacteriaceae; genus RBG-16-34-14. The sequence continues at coordinate 4,448 of JAUSIA010000510.1, forward strand.
AACAGTTCCACCAATAGCTATTATTGATTTTGTAAGGACATCTATTGCAAATCTGGCATTATGCATACCCTTACTTCCATCATAAGCAATTAGCTGATAGTTGAAGTATGCTTTTTTAAGGTTTTCAGTTGTAATCTGATTATAATCAATTGAATCTATTCCAACAGGTGGTAACTGGATTCTTAGTAATGTTTCAAGTCCTGCAATTTCCTGCGGGATACTTTCACGAGTACCATCATCATCAAAATCTTTAGATGCAATAAAATCATCCCAACTGTTTATTTCACCATGGCAGGGAGTGCAAGAAGCTGCATGGAAATAATTATTTTCTACATCGTGCAGCTTCCAGGAATGACCACCAACTCTATCTCTTGTAACTGTTCCTGTATCGGTAGTTGCAACCATGTGGCAGTCAACACATGCATTATCAAAAACAAGTTTATGGTAACCACTAACATAAGGAACTCCATCAAATTCAGCGGCATTTTGCCCCAGGTATACATCAGTCTGAACTGAATGATGTGGTCCCCAATGAGCAGAAGTAACATTAGTCTGAGTATAGCTAACATTATCTCTTCTTGCTTTATGGCAGTTCATACAAACACGTCCTGTGCCGCCAATTGTATATTGATACCCGTTTCCAAGAGTATCAGAACCTGCCGGAACATCTCTCAAAGAAAATTCATTATCATTTCCATGAGGATCGTGGCAGGCTGCACAGGTAATATTCTTTAATTGTGATGAATGCATTCCTGTAGTATTTGTAGTTCGTCCTTTTGTGAAGTTAACATATCCCTGTCCATCATGGCATCTTATACAATTACCAAGGTTGTTATTCTGTGAAGAAGAACCTTGAGCAAAAGAAGTACTCCAGATTACTTCGGCATGACCCGAATTTTCAAACTCAGAATATTTATTGTGTCTCCATGGTTCATCATGGCATTGTGCGCAATTACCGGCATCAACTGTGAGTCCTATTTTTTCAAGGTGTCCGCCATAAGCATGTTCATTACCTGGACCGTGGCAGTTTTCGCATCCTATTGTTGCATGGTTTACCAGACTTGGGTAGTAGGTAACAAGTGAATCCCATTTTTCAGGATTTCCGGGGGCAATATAACTCCATCCTAAGGAATCAGCTATATCATCAAATCCATTATTACTTGCAGCAATATTATGATCATAACCTGTCGTATGACATTTCATACAATTTGCACTGTAATGATCACTTATTTCCAACTGTTGATTAAAGACATTAGCATGACCTGATATTTTCCATCTGTCAAAAATCTGAGTAAAATTATATGGTTCAGAAGAGTGACAACTCATACATTGTGGGAAAGTAGCTGAAGTACCAGCAAATCCACCAACACCAACGAACTCAGAAGCGTAAATATTAGCAGTGGTATCGTGAGTACCGGAGGCTGTTGTAATAGAAAGTCCAATAGTATAAGTACCTAAAACATCCGGTTTGAATTGTGCCCATGTAGGATTAATTACTTCTAAACTTGCTGTAGAAAATGCAGGTTTAGAAATTAAGGTAAAGGTGGCAGAACTAATTGGTTCGTCATTACCAATATTCCAGGCGGAGAGATATACGTAGGTTTGTTTGGGAACATTATTCAAACCGGATGAAACTGAATTTGTTGTAAAACCCATAGTAGTGAGGCGGTGAGGAGTTAGTGCCTCTGTCTTTATCATTGCTGTTTGTGCAAGAGTAACATTAACAAAAAGTGTTGTAAAAAGTAGTAGTCGAATTATTTTTTTCATATCCTTACCCTTTTAAAAGATTAATTAGTTGCCCTGATTTCCCAAAAAGTGTTCCAACGCTTAAAAGGTTAAATATTGATTAAAGGGAAATAATTTAAAGCTTTTCAAAGTCGTGATTCTTTATACAGAGAAAATTGGATTTTTCATTTTCACAAATGAGAGAAACAGCCTTCAAATATTGAATCACTGAACAAGTTTATTTGACAATTAACAAATATTGTGTGTGATTTTTCTGCTTGTTTTATTCATCTTTGTTAAAGTTTTCATTTAATACTAAATTTTAATATCTCATAAATTCTTATCATCAATGGAGAAGGGAAATTGAACAATACATATAAAGCTGCAGGAGTTGATATTGATGCCGGTGATGAAACCATTAAGCGAATTAAAAAATTTGCCAAATCAACTTTTAATAAAAATGTACTTTCTGATATTGGGCTTTTTGGTGCTTTTTATAAACTCAATCTCAAGGGGTATTCCGAACCTGTTTTAGTTTCAAGTGTTGATGGAGTAGGTACAAAACTTAAAATTGCTTTTGCAACAGATAATCATAATACAGTCGGACAGGATTTAGTAAACCATTGTGTAAACGATATTGCAGTTTGCGGTGCTCAGCCGCTTTTCTTTTTAGATTATCTTGCTTTTGGAAAACTTAACCCTGACGTTGCTTCAAGTATTATTGAAGGTTTTTCTATTGCTTGTAAAGAGAATGGCTGTGCTTTAATAGGCGGCGAAACTGCTGAGATGCCGGGTCTGTATAATGAAAAAGAATATGATATGTCTGGCACTATTGTAGGAATTGTAGATAAAAAAAATATTATTGATGGTAAATCAATAAAGAAAGGTGATGTTCTGATTGGTTTTAAATCAAACGGGCTTCATACAAATGGTTATTCCTTAGCAAGAAAAGTTCTCTCTAAATTTAAACCTGAAGAAAAAATACCAGAACTTAATTCAACATTAGGTGAAGAACTGCTTAAGGTTCAT
>JAUSIA010000003.1 GCA_030648225.1 Ignavibacteria bacterium
TTCAACGGGAGATATATTAAGATCTGCTGTTGATAAAAAAACTCACCTTGGTCTGGAAGCAAAAAAACTGATGGATAAAGGAGAACTTGTACCAGACGATATCATGATCGGGATCATTCGCGATACATTGCAGGAAAAGCGATGTAAAAACGGTTTTATACTTGATGGTTTTCCAAGAACAATTGCCCAGGCTGAAGAACTGGAAGAACTTTTATCTGAACTTAATATGAATGAGAAAAAGCTGATAGGAATAACTGCAAATGAAGAAGAAATAATTCGCCGTCTTACGAATAGAAGAGCCTGTAAAGTCTGCAATCATATTTTTGTATTAAGTGAGATAGAAGATTCAGATACCTGCCCAAATTGCGAAGCCAGGGAGAGTTTTTATCAAAGAAGTGATGATAAAGAAGAAGTTATCCGGAAGAGACTTGAAGTATTTAAGAATACAACCAAACCTGTTTTAAATTACTATGAAAAAAATAATAATGTAATTTATGTAAATGGAATTGGAACAATAGAAGAAGTAACGCAGAGAATACTGGAAGAACTTAATTAATTATTCTGCCTTTTGTTTTAACACACCTCTGTATGCCTTACCATTTTCAATCTTAATGATCTTTGCATCATATTTCTTTACAATTTCATAATTGTGAGTGGCAAAAAGAATTGCTGTACCTTTGGAATTTATTTTCCTGAATAACTCAACAATTTCATAAGAAGTTTCAGGATCAAGATTTCCTGTTGGCTCATCTGCAAGTAAAAGAACAGGATCATTTATTATTGCCCTTGCGATTGCAATCCTCTGTTTCTCCCCTCCAGATAATTCATCAGGTTTGCTGTTTTTTCTATGGCTCAAACCAACTTCTGAGAGAGCATTTACAACTCTTTTTTTAATTTCAATTCTCGGGGTACTTGTTACTTCAAGAATAAAAGCGAGGTTATCGGAGATAGTCCTGTCACGTAAAAGTTTAAAATCCTGGAAAACAATTCCAAGTTTTCTTCTCAAGAAAGGCAATTGACGGGGTTTAATTGTTTTAGAATTGTATTCTCCCACCTGAACATTTCCTGATTGCGGAAAGATATTCATATAAACAAGCTGAAGTATAGTACTTTTTCCTGAACCACTTCTTCCTATTAAAAAACAAAATTCATTATCATTCAAATCAAAATTCAGATCTGTAAAAACAGGCTGGTTAGGATAACCGAATTCAACATTATTAAATGAGAGCATTCTAATTTCTTTTAACTATAAATTGTACCCGTTTAGAATTTTCTTTAGCTTTCCTGAAAGAAAAAGCTTCATAGCAATTTAATACAAATAATCCTGCCTGGTTAAGAAGATTAAAGTAAACCGTGAAGGGATAAATCTTCTGCTTATGTACTTCTTTATAAATGGATCCATCTGTCATTTTTAGTTCGAAAATGTTGCGATGGATTTTACTATGCTTATTGTAAATGCTGATATGATCATAAACAATATTATTATCTTTTCCGATTTTTTCATGGTTAGCAACATATAACTCACTGTTCCGTTCGAGACTTACATCAAAAGTAAATATTCCATCATCACTAAGAACTTTTCTGATCTCAGTAAATAATTTATGAAGATCTTTTTCCTTTGTAAGATAATTAATGCTGTCAAAGGTAGAATAAATGAGATCAAATTTTTTTTTAAAAGGTAAACTTATCATTTCACAGCATACTTTAGGAAAAGTGCTTTGTTTACTTAAAAGCATTTCAATACTTTTATCTGTAACAAGAATATTCGGGTAATATTTTATAAAGATGTTCGAAAATTTACCATTACCGCAGGCAAGCTCTAATACATTTGCATCCTTACTTACCAAATCCTTACTGATTTTATAAATATATTTTGTCCACAAATCATAATTAACATGATTCATCAGATGGTCATAAACCAAGGCAAGCTTTTCATAAGGTTTTGATTTGATTTTTTTCATTCTTTTTTCTGTTGAATGCAATCAGCCTTGCGTATTTATAGGCTTCTAAGATACTTCTTTCGTCAGCGCAATTTTTCCATGCAATATCATAAGCAACACCATGGTCTGGAGAAGTTCTTATTATATTCAATCCTGCTGTAAAATTAACTCCAGATGAGAAATTAATCATTTTAAATGGAATTAAAACCTGGTCGTGATACATTCCAAGAACAAGGTTATAATCTTTATACTTTTTTGATGCAAAGAAGGCATCAGGTGAAAATGGTCCTTCTATATTTTGATTAAAATTTTTTAATAAAGGTTTAATTATTTTTTCTTCCTCATCGCCAATTAATCCATTCTCTCCTGCATGAGGATTTAATCCAAGAACGGCTATTCGGGGTTCCTGAATATTCAAATCATTTTTAAGTGACAAAGAAATGATATCCAAAGATTTTTTAAGTCTTTCCTCAGTTAGTAATTGGGAGATTGTCTTTATTGGCTGATGAATTGTTAATAAAGCTGCATTCATCTTTTTTGATAAAAACATCATTATAAAAT
>JAUSIA010000053.1 GCA_030648225.1 Ignavibacteria bacterium
AGAATTATGAAAGCTGATGCAGATAATCTTTCACTTAAAAAATATTCAATCGGTCCCGATGAGAAGAGAGTATTTGATTACCTTTCGGGTAATGAAACGATTTCTGTTAAACAGCTAAGCGACTTAATAAATATTTCTGAAAGAAGAGCATCGAGAACTCTTGTTAAGCTTGTTAGAGCAAAAATGCTGATGATACATACAAAGGATAATGGGGAGGAGTTTTTTACTGCGGTTTAGCCTCTTTGTGTCTCCGTGCCTCCGTGGTGATCAAATATTTTCCTCAATTCAAAAATTATTACACCATAAGCAACAGGAACATTAAGAGACTGCTTAATTCCATACTGCGGAGTTTCGATTGAGAAATCGCAAATATCAAACAGGATTCTTAATTAGTATTTAATTCAAATTATAAACTGTGCCACTCTTCAGATGTGATTTCTCTTTCCAAAATTTCCTGGACTTCTCTTATCATCATTCTTAATTGGGGTACGGAATATTCTTCGTTCGATGGAATTTTAAGTCTGTGGTTTCCGAATATCATGGTCCAATGAAATTAAGCTTTTTAAGACGCCTGATAAATTCTCTTCTTTTAATTGGATTCCAATTGCTCAAGCTTAGGATCCAAATTTAAATTAATGTCTGCTATGACGGGTAGTAATGTTTTAATTTTAGTCCTAACAAAATCCAATCTTCCAAAGTTGATCTCAATTCATCTCTGCACTTTTCTAAATTGTTTCCGAACGCAATTACACCTTTACAGGAAGGTATTCTTCCCGAATAAGTATTATTCTCCAGTTTTTCATATTCTGCTTCAGAAAGAGCCGCTGAAATATATTCACTTAAAATGAATCTGTTCATTTACATTAAACCTTTTTTGTTACGCTATATTTTATTTTCTGTAAAATCAAGTAAGTATTTTTCTAAGTTCAAACACGGCTATTCCATAAGCAACTGCAACATTAAGAGACTGCTTAATTCCAAACTGGGGAATTTCAATTGAGAAATCGCAGAGATCAATCAGCTCCTGAGAAACACCGGTGATTTCATTTCCGACAACCACACAAATAGGAAAATCTTCTTTCTTAACTTTATAATAAGGAATGCTTTTATCTGTCATTTCAAGTGCACAGATTTTAATTCCTTCACTTTTCAGTTTCAGAATTACTTCTCTTGGATCTTTAATATATTCCCAATTAATACTTCCTGTTGAGCCAAGTGCAGTTTTAAGAATTTCTTTCCTGCCTGCCGATGCTAGTTCACCTTGAGCAGGCAATGCAGGCTTTGGCGGATAAGGAGTGTAACCGCATAAATAAAGCTTTTCAATCTTTGCCCCATCAGAAGTACGGAAAATTGAGCCTACATTGTAATTGCTTCTTATGCTGTTAAGAACCACATAAACAGGCAGCTTTTTTACTTTATGCAGAGTTTCAAGTGTGCTTCTGTTTTTGGAGATTTCATCATGGGTGAGTTTCTTCATTCTTTAATAAACCTGTTTCGTCCCGACTCGTGTTTAAGGCATATGCCATCCCTAAAGGGATTTTAATTCGGTGGTCGTTATCCTTTGCTATAATTATTTCATCCCTAAAGGGATTTAGAATTCATCATCCCAGAGGGATGACATATAAAATGATTATATGAATTCTATGTTTAAAACAATTGTTCTGATTCCTATTTAAGAATTTAGCTGTTAAGTTGACACTTATCTGATTTGTCGGGGCTGCGATCAAAAGTCAAAAATCATTTTTTGGGAAGTCTTCATTAGTAAGTTTCTTCATTTTAAGATTCCCATTTCCTTTTGAAAGAGGTAAGGCTAATTGTCCACATGCTGCAGCAATATCATCACCTTGTGTAAACCTTACTGTAACTGTTACATTTCTGTTTCTTAACTCATCAACAAACTTTTCAATCCTTTCCTTTGGGCTTGGCTTTAGCTGAGCAGAAAATCCAGTTGGGTTCATATGCTCAAGTGAATTGAAAGGAATTACATTTATCTTTGAGGGAATTTCGCTGCATAATCTCTTGAGTGCATTTAGATCTTCATCCCTGTCATTAATATCTTTCAGCATAACATATTCAAAAGTAATTCGCGTTCCGGTTTTTCTTGCATAATATCTTACAGCATCAATATTCTGTTTGAAAGGATATTTTTTGTTTATAGGCATTATCACGGTTCTTATTTCATCAAAACAAGAATGGAGTGAAAGAGCTATTTTTACTTTTAAACCAGTATCTGCAAGATCAATTATTCTTGGAGCTATTCCGGCAGTTGAGACAGTTATTTTCTTCAGGCTTATTCCTTTGGTTAATTCATCTGCAAAAATTTGCAAAGATTTTACAGTTGCATCATAATTCAGAAGAGGTTCGCCCATTCCCATATAAACGATGTTTGTAATTTTATCTTTACCGTAATCATTTGCAGCGAGTGAATACTGATCAAAAATTTCTCCAGGTGTAAGATTTTTCTTATAACCCATCAAGCCTGTTGCACAAAACTGGCAATCAAGCGGGCATCCTACTTGTGTTGAGATGCAGAGGGTTGTTCTTTTTTGCTTTTCATCCGTCCTGGTTTGACCAAACGGGGATTGATCGGGGTCGAGATTAATTCCTTCAGGAATTATGACAGATTCTATAAGATTCCCTTCAGATGTTTCAAAAATATATTTCTTAGTGCAGCTTGATGGTGAAACTTCTGAAGTAACATATTTTAATGTTTTGAGCTCGCAGCTATCGGTAAGTTCCTGCCGTATTTCTTTTGGTAGATTATTCATTAAAAAGAAATCATCAACAAGACGATTATACATCCAATGAAAAATCTGGGCTCCTCTGAAAGCACGGTGCCCTTTTCCTACGAAATAATCTTTAAGTTCCGGGAAAGTTAAACCTTTCAGCAGATCTTTTTTACCATTGGATTTGTTCTCACCGGGTATAGTGATTCCTTTATCCTCAA
>JAUSIA010000012.1 GCA_030648225.1 Ignavibacteria bacterium
AACAACCACTTCTCCAAGTTGCAGAGATTCGCTACTTAAAACAAAATCAAGTCTTACATTTTGTCCTAGATTTAGGAAAACACCTTCCTGCTTTTGTGTAATATAACCTACAAAAGAAACAGTAATGGTATAAGGCCCTCCTATCTTCATATTGGGAATATTAAATAAACCATTTTCTCTTGTAGAAGCTCCATACTGAGTTCCACTAGACACATGAACAGCAATGACATTTGCATTGGGAAGGTATTCTCCTTCTGTGTTGCTTACATAACCGCTTATTGAAGCAGTTGTAACACCTTGTGAATATATTGGAGTGATATAAATGAAGAAGAAAAGGAAGGAAACATAAGTAAATAATTTTAGCATGCTACCTCCGGTTTTATAGATTAGTGATTTAAACTTGAAACAAACCCAGTTTAATATAACAATTAAAATTTAATTAAAAAAAATTCTTGGTAGTGTCCTAATCTTGAGAAGAGTTAAAGAAATAAAGAATCTAAAAAACAACAAGAGATGTTTAATTAATTTTTTCTTCCTTCAAGTAAATAAATCTAATTGCTAATAAAAAACTAACTGCCGATGAAAAGATAAAAGGAACTGACGAACCAAATTTATCCCACAGTAATCCTGCTAAAAAAGAACCTGCCATAATTGCAAGACTGGTAGTCATAGTTAAAATTCCGATTGCAGTACCACGATACTCATCGGGAATTAAATCTGATACCCATGCTTTTGCTATTCCTTCTGTTGATGCAGCATAAATTCCATACAAAGCGAACATTATAAAAGTAATTATAAAATTTTCACTCACTGCAAATCCAAAGTAAACGATGGAGTACATAATCAAACCTATTATATAAATGTTCTTTTTTCCAAACCTGTCTGAGAATTTTCCAATAGGATATGAAGTAAAAGCATAAACAAGGTTGTAAAAAACATAACCAATTATTGCGAGTGAAACTGAATCACTTATTTGCTGTGATTTTAAAATGAGGAAAACATCGCTGCTGTTTACAAGTGCAAACAATGTTAAAAGAATGATAAGCTGTTTAAAAGTTTTCGGTGCTTCTTTAAAGAATTGAAGAAGCTTCTTTTCTTCTCGTTTTGTTTTTACAATTACATTGTCCTTTATGGTTAATGTAAAAGCAACAGCAATGATTGAAGGAATAAATGCAATCAAAAAAATTAATTGGTAATCATCTGAATAAATATTTAACAAAAGAAGAGCAATCAACGGACCTATTGCCGCGCCAAGAGTATCCATTCCCCTGTGAAATCCAAATATAGCACCGGTATTCTTCTCAGAATAACTTGCAAGCAATGCATCCCTTGGTGCGGTTCTTACTCCTTTACCAATTCTATCGGTTACCCTTGCTGCTGCAACAACTGGTATGGAAGGGAAAAGTCCCGGCAGAGGTTTAGAAACTGCCGAAAGAGCATATCCTATTACAACAAAGATTGACCGCTTTCTGAGTTTGTCTGAGAGATTTCCTGCATAACCTTTTAGCATGCCTGAAATAAATTCCGCAATACCTTCAATCAATCCAACAACAGCCATAGATGACCCTAAAACCACAGTTAAGAAAATGGGTGTGACTGGATAGAGCATTTCACTTGCCATATCTGTAAAGAGGCTTACAAAACCGAGAAGTACAACCTGCCGTGGAATCTTATTGATCTGCATAAACAAATTCATTAATGATATTGAAAATAATCCTATTATTTAATACTTGCATAATTGCATAGAGCAGAGGAATAGTGGAATGATGGAGTAGTGGAATGTTGGAGTGGTGGAATGATATTGAATTTTAAATTTTCTTTACTCCATTATTCCAATACTCCATTATTCCAAACATTTTGTTTGCAAGCAATACTCTATGCACTCTGCTCTATGCCAGTATACTTTGCCCAATGCACTTTTGTTTACTAATTTTGAATTGACTTATAAATAAAATATTTAATGGAGCTCTTATGCGTAAGAAAGTTATCGCAGGTAACTGGAAAATGAATAATGATTTATCTGAATCTCAAAATCTTATAACAAGATTAACAAGCGGTTTAGCCAATCTAAAAATCAATTGCGATGTTATTATATGTCCTCCTTATACTTCGCTAAGTGAAGCAAATACGCTTATTAAAAACACTGCTATTAAGCTTGGTGCACAGAATGTTTATTATGAAGATAACGGTGCTTACACTGGTGAAATTTCCCCTTTAATGCTTAAAAGTGTTGGATGTGAATATGTAATAATTGGTCATTCCGAGCGGAGGACAATCTTTAAAGAATCAAACGAAATGATAAACAAAAAAATTAAGAAATCTCTTGAGCATGGGCTGAAGGTAATTTTCTGTATTGGTGAAACTCTTGAAGAACGTGAAAAGAATATCACAAATGATGTTATTAGAAAACAGGTGATGGAAGGATTACAGGATATTTCTGAAAAAGATATTTCTAATATGATTATTGCTTATGAACCTGTTTGGGCAATCGGCACAGGAAGAAATGCAACACCTCAGCAAGCACAGGATGTTCATCTTTTTATAAGAAAGTTAATTGAAGATAAATATTCTATGAGCTCAGCGGATAATCTTACAATTCAATATGGCGGAAGTGTAAAGCCCGATAACGCAAAAGATCTTCTTTCACAACCAGATATTGATGGTGCATTGGTTGGAGGTGCCTGCTTAAAAGCTGAATCTTTCATTGAGATTATTAAAGCCGCTTAATTTATTTTGACTTTAATAGCTTAACAAGGATACATCAATCAAAATATACGGGGAACCGGGCTATTTCATTGCATTCCCCTCATTCCGTTAGTATATTTGTGGGCTTAATTTATTATAAATAGGATTTTCGCACCGGATGGGATTTCCCAATATAGTCTATTCTTTAATATTATTTTTCCTCATTTCCTTCCCAAAAATCTCTTTCTCTCAGATTATTTTTAAAGAGTTACCTGGTTACCAGCTTAATTTATCCGATTCTTCTTTTTTTAGCCTGAGTGAAACAAGAAGTATAATTCCTCTTAACGGAAAATGGACTGTATATTCTGCTGAAGATGAAGAACCAAAGAAAGCTTCTGTTAATGTACCTTCTGTCTTTAAGGGTAATGCAGAATTAATTTTTGAAAAAACTTTCAAGCTCACACAAGAGCAGGTAAGAGAAAAAAAGATAAAGCTTTACTTTTTAGGGTTAAATTACCTTGCTGATATTATTGTAAATGGTATTGTAATCTACAGGCACAGAGGGGGCGAATATCCTTTTAATGTCGAATTGCCAGGAGATATTTTACACACAGAAAAAAATAATTTGATTTCTGTAAAACTTTCATATAAACCTGACTCTGAAAATACTATTCCGCTTAAGCAGAGATTTCTTTTCCCCGGCAGTTATGGAGGGATAATAAGAGATGTTTATCTTTATCTTGAACCGAATATTTCAATAGCTGATTTTAATTTATCCTTCAGCAGAGATTCTAAGACAAATAAATTTCAATTGAACTTAAGTGAAAGAATTGAAAATAAAGAGTTCAGAAAAATACCTGATACTCTTAATGTTAAAAATGAATTTAATGTTTCTGTTAATGTTTACAATCCTGACCAGACTCCTGCAGTAAAAAATATTGAAACTAAATTTCAGTTAAAGATGAATGAGAATAAACAGCTTCAACACTCATTTGAAATTTCAAACCCTTTTTACTGGTCACCGAAATTCCCTCAGTTTTATTTTCTTGAAATTTCTTTATCACTAAATGGAGAATTAATAGATAAAGTAAAGAAAGAATTTCCTGTTTACTTCTTATCATCTTCTTTTGATGACCTTGAACTTAACGGGCAGCCTTTTTCATTTAATGGCGTTACTTATATTCCATCATTCGGTGAGTCTGGCAATCTTGCTTCATTTAGACAAATGGAAGATGACATAAAACTTATTGCTCAAACAGGTTTCAATAGTGTGCGTTTTGCAAAGTCAGTCCCTCATCCATATTATCTTAGGCTATGTGAAAAGTATGGTCTTTTAACTTTCTTAGAAATCCCGCTTAACTATTTACCTGCTAACTTTGCTGCAGATCCAGATTTCATTACAAGAAGTAAAAATTATCTTACTGAATTTATTAAAGGTTATTCGGAGTTCGGGAAATTTGCTGCAGTCGGTTTGGGCAGTTCTTATCTGGCTAATCTTAAAGAACACCAAATCTTAATTAATGAATTGGAAAGCGTAGTACCAAAAGGAAAAGGGCTCCTAAGTTTTGCTTCTTTTACAGGAGTTAATTTTGAAAAGATTAATAATCTTGATTTGTATGGAATTGAAATAACATGTGATTCTTTTATAGATGACACTACTGGTCTTAATTCATTGATTGATGAATCAGGTAAAGGGAAAATATTTATAAGTTCAGTTACTTACTTCGTTAACTCCGGGAATTCAAACGGGTATACCAATGAAAATACTTATGAAGCACAGGCAAAATATTTTGAAGACTTTATCTCTGCATTTTCCGGCGAAAAAATCTCCGGATATTTTATCAACACAATGTTTAATTACCGCGGTGATTATTCATCTCTTATATCAGGATATAATGAAAACAATGTTTATAATATTGGATTAGTAAGTGAAGACAGGGGAACTGCTTTTTTAAGTCAGAAAGTTATTAAATCAAAATTGCAAAATACCGAGAGAGTTACAATTCCTATCGGGATAAAAAATGATAGCTCACCAATGGCATTTATTGTTGTTGGGCTTGCTCTCGCTTTAATTATCGGTGTTCTTGTAAATTCAGGAAGAAAATTCAGAGAAAATGCATCACGTGCTCTATTTCGTCCATATAATTTTTTTGCAGATGTTAGAGACCAGAGAATAATTTCCAGTTATCATAGTACTGTAATGGCAATTTTAATGGCAGTTGTAATGGCTCTTATTTTAAGCTCCCTTCTTTATTATTTAAAAGATAATATCGTCTTTGAAAAAATATTGCTTGCTTTCGGAAGCACTTCATTAATAGGAACAGTAAGCTATCTTGCGTGGAATCCTTTTACTGCAATAGTATGGTTATCTATAGCTTTTATAGCATTAATAATTTTATTAGTAATTGTAATAAAATTTGCATCCTTATTTGTAAAGAACAGAGTTTATTTAAGCGGTATATTTTTCAGCGTTGTCTGGGCGCTTCTGCCTCTCGTTCTTCTTATTCCGGTAGGAATAATTCTCTATCGTGCTCTTAATGCTGAAGCCGCCAATACTTACGTTTATCTAGGTCTCATTCTTTTTGCTGTCTGGGTCTTCCATCGCTTAATGAAAGGAATTTATGTTATTTTTGATATCAATCCTGGTCGTGTTTATTTCTACAGCATTGTAATAGTTTTAGTATTATTAAGTGCTGTTGTTTTATACTATGAAATAAAAAATTCCTTTATTGATTACCTACTGCTGACATTTAAACAATATAATATTAGTGATTTGCTGTAATGTATTTATCAAAGCTTGAAATATTCGGTTTCAAATCCTTTGCACAAAAAACAAATGTACTTTTAAATGAGGGTGTAACTTCGATTGTTGGTCCCAATGGCTGCGGTAAAACCAATATTGTTGATGCTATAAGATGGTGTCTCGGTGAGCAGAGAAGCTCTGCCTTAAGAAGCGATAAGATGGAGAATGTTATCTTCAATGGGACTGCCAATAAAAAACCGATGGGTATGTCGGAAGTTTCTCTTACAATTCAGAATACCAAAGGAATTCTTCCAACAGACTATTCTGAAGTTACTATTACAAGAAGAATTTTCAGATCGGGCGAGAGTGAATACCTGCTTAATAAAAATATCTGCAGGCTAAAAGATATTACAAATCTTTTTATGGATACCGGCATCGGTGCAAATGCTTATTCTGTTATTGAATTGAAGATGGTTGAAACGATTCTCAGCAATAAAGCGGATGAACGCAGAGTAATGTTTGAAGAGGCTGCAGGCGTTAATAAGTATAAGCTGAGAAGAAGACTTGCTTTAAGAAAGATTGAAGAGGTAAAAGGAGACCTTACAAGAGTTAATGATATTGTTACGGAAGTTGAGAAGAAAGTAAATTCACTTGAACGCCAGGCAAAAAGAGCAGATAAGTATAATAAGCTTTCTCTTACTTTAAGAGAAAAAGAACTTGATCTTGCTGAACGTGAATTAGCTTTATTTAATAGGGAGAAAGCTGATAATAAAATTAAGAAGGAAGAAAATTTCAAAATCAAAATAAATCTTGAATCACAGCTTTCCGAACTTGAAGATAAAATTAAAGATGTTAAACAGCTTCTCTCTGATGCTGAAGCCAAACTGAAGATAAAGAGAGATGAAGTTACTTCACAGAGAGATAAGATTTACAACCAGCAGAAAAAAATTTCTGTTGAAATGGAAAAGAAAAGATCACTTGAAGAAAATATTACAAGATATAAACAGGAACTTGAAGAACTAAAAATACAGCTTGAAGAATCTGAAAAAATTATAAATGAAGGTTCTCTTTCAATATATGAGTTTGAAAAAAATATTAATTCCAAAACATCTGATAGGCTTACTTTAGAAAAAGAGATAACACATTCTAAATCAAGCCTTGAAGAAAAGAGAAATGAAGTTAAAACTGAAAACCAGCTTCTCGTTGAACAGGTTAAAGAAATAACCAATAAAGAAAATGAGCTTTCAAATCTTCAGAAGCAGATTGAAGTAAGAAATGCTGCTATCACCAAAGCAAATGAAAAGATACAATCTTATACAAATAATATTGCCAAGACTGTGGGTTTTATTTCAGAATTGAATGATGAAAAATCAAAAACAGAAGAAGCGCTTGTTGAAGCTGAAGCTGAATATTCAAGTAAGCAAAAAGAGAAGGAAGAGCTTGAAAGGGAACTGAATCAATTAAAAGAAAAAGAGCTTGAGATAAAAACCGTTATTAATGGTTTAAATGATAAAATAGGTTTCATCCAAACTCTAATTGATAATCTTGAAGGTGTTTCCAAAGGTGCAAAAGCTTTACTTGAGAGCAATGAATGGACAAGTAAAGATAAAACTCTTCTTGCTTATGCCGGTAATACTTCAGAAGAATTCCGGTTTGCAATTGAAGCTGCACTGAAAAGTAATCTTAATAATATTCTTATTGATTCAATTGAAGAATTGAAAAAGGGAATAAAATATCTTAAGGAAAAAAATATTGGTAAAGCAGGGTTTTATCTTACAGGCTTTAGTGAAAAAGAAAATAAAGGTTTCCTGGATGTTCTTCAGAATTTTTTCATTAAAAGAAAGAAAAAATCTCTGGCTAAAGAAAAAGGTTTTCTTGGCTGGGCAAAAGATTCTATAAATGCTGAGCAAAAATGGAAAACTTTTTTTGATAAGATTTTATTTAATACTGCTATTGTTGATTCACTCGATACCGCTTTCAGGTTAAGAGAACAATATACAGGATTCAATTTCACCACGCTCCATGGCGATTACATTGATAACTCCGGTTTGGTTGAAGGAGGCTCTTTACCAAAAGGAGATGATTCTCTCTTTGGCAGAAAACAATATCTCGATAAAATAAAAGCCGAGCTTCCGCTTTATGAAAAAGAGCTTGAGGATCTGCTGGAAAAAATTAGTAACACCGAAGAAAAAATTAATAGCATTGATCTTAAAGTTCTTTCAGACCAGGGAAGAATGCTGGTGAATGATCTTACCAATATAGAGAAGCAGATAGCGCAGTTTGAGTTTGAAAAGAAAAGAGCAAATGATGAAATAGAAAAAACAAGAGAGGAGATAAAAGATCTTGCCGGCGAATCAAACGGGATTGACAATGACAGGATAAAATTGGAAGACTTAGTTAATTCTTTGAGAATGAGAATGAAGCAGGAGGAGAAGAAGAGAGAGTCTCTTGAAGCAGAATTTAGTTCTTTTGAAGAAGAATTTAATCATAAAGTTTTTGAGTTAAACAACTTCAGCCTTGAACTTGAAAGACTCAACGGTGAAAAAAGAAATACAGAAAATGCAGTTCAAAGAGCAAAAGAAAGCATTGATAATATTCAAAGAACAATTGTCAGAAGAGAAACTGATATTGAAAATTCTTCCAATGAAGTTTCTTCTTTAAATGAAACTTTGAGAACAGATGAGTTAAATCTTAATGATCTTGAAGAAAAAAAGAAGCTTCTTTTAGCTGAAGAAGAAAAAATAGAAGCGGAATACAGTGAAATAAAATCAAATATAAATGTTATTGAAGCTGAACAAAACAGGTTAAGAAAAGAAAGAGAAAGAATCCTGGATGAGATTCATCTGTCCGAAATGAAATTGAATGAACTCTCAATAAAGATGGAAAACCTGAAAGAGCATATTAAAGAATCTTACTCTCTTTCACTTGAACAAAAAACCTTTGATGATCTTGATACTTTTGATTTCAGACAAAGAACTGAAGAGGTAAATACTTTAAAGCAGCAGATAAAGAATCTTGGCCCGATTAACCTTCTTGCATACTCGGAGTATGAAGAAGAAAAACAGCGGTTCGATTTCTTATCTAAGCAGAGAGATGATCTTCTTGAATCGGAAAGAGATATTGTTAAAACAATTGAAGAGATAAATATAACTGCCCGGACTTTGTTTATGGATACTTTCGGAAAGATAAGAGAGAATTTCATAAATATTTTCAGAAGCTTATTTGATCCCGGCGATGAAGTTGATCTTAAACTTGAAGAATCTGCCCAGGGTGTAGCGGATCCTCTTGAAGCTAAAATAGAAATTATTGCAAAGCCAAAAGGGAAAAGACCAACTTCAATTGACCTTCTTTCCGGCGGTGAAAAAACTTTAACTGCAATTGCACTCCTGTTCGCAATCTACCTTGTTAAGCCAAGTCCTTTCTGTATCCTTGATGAAATTGATGCACCACTTGATGATGCAAACATTGATAGGTTTACAAAAATCATTAAGGACTTCAGCAAGGATACACAATTTATAGTTGTAACCCACAACAAACGAACAATGGAAGCTGCCGATATTTTATACGGTGTTACTATGCAGGAGGAAGGTGTTTCAAAACTTGTTTCGGTAAGATTTAATGAAGATTTAAGTTTTGTTTCGCAGCAAATCTAAAAAATGAAAAAAGAGTTTAAAATATTTATTGATTTCGATGGAACTATAACCACGACTGATGTTGGTGAAAACATCTTTTTAAAGTTTGGTAATGAAGAACAAGTAAAAAGAATAATTGAAGACCTGTTGAGTGAAAAAATATCTTCAAAAGAATGCTGGCTTTCTCTCTGTGAATCTGTTTATCAGATAAATAAGAATGAATTAGATAGTTTTATTGATGACATAAAAATTGATCCCGGCTTTAAAGAGTTCATAGGTTTCTGTAAGAAAAATGAAATGGCTCATTTTATCCTGAGCGATGGATTTGATTATTATATAAAAAGAATATTAGAGAAAGATGAGCTTAGCGATATAAAATATTATTCCAACAAGCTGCAGATCATTAACAATAAATTAATTCCTTCTTTCCCTCATCACGATATTGATTTTCCAAGTTCGGCAAACTGCAAAAGAAATCATATAATCAACAACAGTGCTGATGAAGAATACACTGTTTTTATCGGCGATGGTAACTCTGATAAATATACTGTTCATTTTTGCGATTTTATTTTTGCAAAAAACGATCTCTTAAAGTATTGTGAGAAAGAAAGAATCTCTTATTACCCTTTTAAGGATTTTAATGATATTCAGAACATAATGATGAAACTTCTTTCTAAAAAGAGATTAAAGAAAAGATACCAGGCTGAGCTTAAAAGAAGGGAAGCATATATACAGGAATAGATTAAGTATGAACAAACCTTTATCATCTTTACTCTTCAAATACCGAAGTTACACTCCAATAACTTTTATTATAGTAATGCTGGTGTATGAAAATGCAAATATCTGGAGCCTGATAATTGGATTTTTAATTGTTGCTGGCGGCGAACTCCTCAGGTTGTGTGGAGTAAGCTGGGCCGGAAGCGAAACAAGAACAACGGGACATATGGAAGGGACATATCTTATTATAAGCGGACCTTTCGCATATACCCGCAATCCTCTTTATATAGGAAATATTTTGATCTACCTTGGTATAGGAATTATGTCTTTTGCAATTTTTCCTTACCTGCAGGTTTTTGCTTTGCTCTTTTTCATTTTCCAATACTATCATATTATCAAAGGAGAAGAGGAATATTTATTAAACAGGTATGGTGAACAATTCAAAGAATATAAAAAGAATGTTCCAAGGTTATTTCCCAGACTCACACCTTACAAAACCGGTGAAGTAAGACAGCCCCCTTTTAAGCTTAAAGCAGGGCTTAGATCTGAGAAGCGAACTTTTCAGGCTATTGGTTTTATTATGGTAACGATTTTTCTTTTATGGTTAATAGGAAGGTATTAAGGATGGAAGATGGTAAACTTGCCCGCCTAAGTCGGGTGAAGAAAATGGAAGATGTGAAAGTATTCATCATAAATTCATACTGCAAATAGATGAATGGTAGAGGATAAGAACATAATGATAATTGCCGGTGAAGTTTCGGGAGATTTGCTTGGAGCTGAACTATCAACAGAATTGAAAAAGATTGACGGCAAATTAAATATTGTTGGAGTCGGTGGAGACAGGATGAACCTGGCAGGTGTGGAAATTATTTATCACATAAACAAACTTGCATTTCTTGGCTTTGCAGAAGTTATAAAACATATTCCTTTCATCAGGAAAGTGCAGAATGATTTGATAGAAATTATTAAAGAAAAAAATATTAAAAATATTATTCTTATAGATTATCCCGGCTTTAATCTGAACTTTGCGAAAAAAGTAAAGCAGCTCGGAGTAAAAATAATTTATTATGTCTCTCCGCAGGTTTGGGCCTGGGGCAGCGGAAGAATAAAAAGAATAAAAAATCTTGTAAGAAAAATGTTTATTGTTTTTCCTTTTGAAGAAAAACTATACAGAGATGCAGGAGTAGATGTTGAATTTGTCGGTCATCCTTTACTTGAGAGAATAGACAAATATGATTTTCTGCCTAAAGAAAAATTTTTTAAGATGTATGAACTTAACCCTGGAAAGGAAATACTCCTTATACTCCCGGGAAGCCGCAGTCATGAAGTTGAAAAGATATTCCCTGCAGCAATGGAAGCAGCTTTGAAATTAAGCAAAGAATTTAATTTGCAGGTTGCTGTCGCCGGTGCTTCGGGAATAGATGAAAAATTATTTAAAAAGATTCCTGGCTCAGATGATTATAAATTAATTAAAGATCATACTTATGAGTTAATGAAATATTCAAAGTTCGGAATTATTAAATCCGGTACATCAACTCTTGAAGCTGGTCTGTTCGGTTTGCCGATGGTTATTGTTTATAAAACAAGTCTGCTTACTTATTTCATCGGGAAAAATCTTGTAAATCTTAAAAATATAGGGATGGCTAATATTATTTCCGGAGAAAAAGTTGTGCCTGAATTAATACAAGATAAAGTAAATCCGGATTCAATCTATAATGAATCTAAAAAGATTTTAAGCGACAACAGTTTATACGATTCAATTAAAAGTAAGCTTCTGGAGATCCATAAAAAGCTTGGTGAAAAAGGTGCTGTAAAAAAAACAGCCGAATCTATTTATTCTTTAATTAATGAAGGCTAAAAAATTAAAGCGGAATTTTCTCCGGGTATTTGGAAATATTATAATTGATAAAGCTATTAATCTTCTCTGCAGAAGTTTAAGAGTCGAAATCAGGAATAAAGAAATTATTGAAAAGCTTAGGAAAGAAAACAAGAATTTTATTATTGTATTCTGGCATGGAACAATGCTGCTTCCCTGGTATTTGCACCGCAATGAAAGGATTGCTGCATTGATAAGTAAAAGCAAAGATGGAGATTTGCTGGCAAAGCTTTTAAGAAAATGGAATTACCAGGTTATAAGAGGATCAAGCTCATCCGGTGGAGACGTTGCATTAAGTATAATGATTGATTATGCAAAGAATAATAATTCAATTGCAATTACACC
>JAUSIA010000054.1 GCA_030648225.1 Ignavibacteria bacterium
TCAACAGTTTTAATATCAGCTTCCTTTTTATCAGTTTCTGTGCCGTCAGCAATATTTTCTGTGCTGTCTTTTAATTCTGTGATTTCCGGATTACTTAGTTTAATATTCTTAGGATTAAACGAATTTTCATCAGACGATAGATTTTTATTGATTAAAAAACCTGCAATCAAAATTATGGTGATAGCTGCTACCCAATAGAAAAATGTTTTTTTTGTTTTCTTTTTCTCAGGCTGAATAACAGGTTGACTTTTTAATTCTTCCTGAATTACAAAATAATTAAGAGCCTCAGGTGCACTTTTTGTACGTTTGCTGAAATTTTTTCGCAGCAATTCACTCAATGCATTTTGAACATTAACCGGTAATGTCGATAGATTTTTAAAATCTTTTTCAATTTTAAAATTGAGAATATTATTTATTGTCTCACTAATATCTTTTCCAATTAAGGGATTTACACAGGTGAACAATTCATAAATAACAATACCGGAAGAAAAAAGATCTGTTTGAGGTGTGAGATTTTCCCCCCTTATCTGTTCAGGAGACATATAACCAGGCGTTCCAACTATAGATGATTTGTGAGTAAGTATAAGATCATCTCTTACGAAAGCCAGACCAAAATCAGCAATTTTTAATTCAAGCTTCGAGTTGATAAGAATATTTTCAGGCTTTATATCCCTGTGAATAATCCCTCTCTGATGTGCTGCGTCAAGAGCTTTAAAAAGTTGAATGCATAAACTTATTTTATCATCATCTGAAAGATTATTATCTTTAATAACTTTTCTTAAATTCCTGCTTTCAAAGTATTCAAAAGAGATATAAAAACTGTTTCCTGCTGTCCCGAAATCCAGAACTTTAATAATGTTCGGGTGATCTAGCTGGGCAAGTATTTTGGCTTCTCTTTTAAACCTGTCAAGAAAAGTTTTATCGGGAAGTTCATCTGCAGAGAGGGTTTTTAAAATAATTTTTTTACCGAGGTAAATATGATTAGCAAGATAGACAGTGGTATGCTGATCTTTCTTTAGTGTGTCGGTAATCTCGAATCTGTCAAACAGGATTTTTGAAGAATCTTCCGGCATGGTTTATTTCACGTTCATCTCTTTCAGCTTAAGCTGAACCCATCTAACAGAAACACCAAGTGACTTTGCTGTTGCAGTCCTGTTGCCATCAAACATTTTTAATCTTTTAAGCAGAAGAATTTTTTCAAATTCTCTTAAAGTGCCCGAAAAGTTGGAATCATTGGAATCTTCTTCTAGTACAACATGTTCGGGTAAGAGTTTATCACCATCGGTTAATATCAACCCACGTCGAATAACATTTTCAAGCTGGCGTACATTTCCCGGCCAGCTGTATTCTTCAAGTATTCTCATAGTTTTAGGATCAATGTGAATATTCTTATCGGAAAATTTCTTTATGAAATGATATGTAAGCAAAGGGACATCCCCAATTCTCTCACGGAGGGGAGGAATTTTTATAGGAAAAACATTAAGCCTGTAAAAAAGATCTTCACGGAACTTATTCTCTTTTACAAGCTGGTTTAATTCTTTATTAGTGGCTGCAATAACTCTGGCATCAATCTGAATTACTTTAGTATCACCAAGACGCATAATTTCTTTACTCTGCAAAACCCTTAGCAGCTTAGCCTGCAGAGCCATTGAAATATCAGCAATCTCATCAAGAAAAAATGTCCCGCCGCTCGCAACTTCAAATAATCCCTTTTTATCGGAAGTAGCTCCTGTAAAAGCACCTTTTTTAAAACCAAACAATTCACTTTCAAGAAGAGTATCAGGAATTGACCCGCAAAATTGGGCAAGGTAAGGTTTATCTTTTCTATCGCTAAAATTATGAATTGCCTTAGCAATTAATTCTTTACCTGTTCCGCTTTCTCCAAGAAGTAAAACTGTCGCATCTGTCTTAGCCACTTTATTAATCAGAAGAGCCAGCTTCTTCATTACCTGGCTTTGGCCAATCAGTTCGGGAATACTTTTTTCAGCTTCAAGGCGATTACGAAGAAGAAGATTTTCTTTTTCTAAGTTTTCCAGTTTACTGATTTTATCAAGTGTAAGAGAAACAATGTTCGAAAAGAAATCAAGGAAGACAAGATTTTCTTCATTAAACTCTTTCCTGTTCGTCCTGCTGTCAACTAATATAACTCCCCAGACTCTTCCATCTTTCAGGATCGGTACACCAAGCACCGATTTTATATTTTGTAGCTGTACACTTTGAAACTGGGAAACACTTGGATCACTCTGAACGTCGTGATATAAACAGGGTTGGTGACTATCAATTACTTTCTGAAGAATACCAGATGAGAAAGCAGTAAGATCAACTATATTTTCTTTCTGAACATTTCTCGCAGCAATTATATTGAACTTTCTCCATATATCATCATATCTAACAAAGAGACCTCTTTCAGCATTCACAACTTCAATAACGAGATCCAATGTTTCAATGATCAGAGTATCTGTATAATTAACAGCGTTAAGTATCTGGCTTATATGATATAAAGTATCAAACTGTTCTTTAGAAATAAGCCGTACTTTTTCAATAGTGTCTTGTTCTTGCAGATTCATTTTTACACGGAGATTTTAAGGTAAAGATAATAAAAATTATTAAATTCTGAAGTGAGCGGGTTTTGACCTTGACCGGTTCTGAAATTGATCCACAATCCAGATGACCCAGTAGTAACTTCCATTGGTCAAATTTTGAGGTAAAGAATAAGAAATAGAATCAGAGGATATATTTGTTTGTGTATAGACAAGTTGGAAACTCGATAAAGAAAAAACCTCGATTAAATAAGAAAAATCATAACCAGCTTCAAATTCATTCCAATTAAAAATAACTGGTTGAGATGTAACCGTTGAATCAGTAGATGGATGCAGTTCAGTAATTTCGTCTTTTATTACACGCGTTATTCTATCACTACCAATAATAAATTCATTTGGGGGGACCGAACGATCTTTTGCAATAATTGAAAAATCCAAACCTATTGTTTGCTCAATATCATTTACATTTAATTCGCTTTCCATTATAGTTGTTTGATAATTCCCCTCTGCTGCTAAATAAGTTAAAGGTTTTCTTAGATTCAAAGTTTCATTAACTACAAAAACCGAATCAACATCTCTGTCAAGATCAGTTATCCAGGCTTTTACAAATAATTCTGATTGTAAAGGGAAAAAATCATATTTTATTATTGTATAGATAGAAACAGTATCAAGAGTTGGAATTCTGTTAAGAAAAGTTAATGAAATATATCTTTTGGATGAACCCCAAGCAACACTTAAAGTTTCGGGTTTGTATCCATCTTTAGAAAAAATGATATCCCCATCTTTTATTGGAATATTATTTAATCTGAATCTTCCGTTAGCATCTGTTTCAGTTATTAAATTTGCATTCTCCCAAAGAACCTTTACATCGGATATTTCAAATGAAGGGATACCAATAGTCAGAACAGTACCTTCAATAGTGCCATAATTATAATCCGGGTTTAATGGATCTAAAGGATTGGTTCTTGGGGCATTGCAACTAATGCCAACTAAAACAACAGAAATTATTAAAAGAAAAAATTGTAACCTTCTCTTCATACGCAAAGAATAAAACAACAACAAATCAAAATTGCCAAATTGTTTAACTGTTAAATTTCATGATAAGAACAAAGAATCGCGACAGTATCTGAGAATTTAACAATTGGATGATAGAATTTCGGTGTAAAGTAAATAAATATTATGCTTAGAAAATAGTCTAAAATAAAGGAATAAAACACACTTATTCAAAATAAATTATAGGAAGAAGAAATTAAGATTGGGATGGGAAGATTATCCAAAAAGAGTCTCCCTTTGGTAAAGGGAGACAGTACTGACGAAGTCAGAACAGAGGGACTCCCAGCGAATTGTATCTTGGTAAAAACTTATCTCTGTACCTTGGCATACAGATCTCCCTGATTTTAGCTTTACTAAAATCTGTCCCTCTTTATTAAAGAGGAACTTTTTTTATATTTTTAATAAACTATGAAATTCAAAAGATTACTAACAAACTTTAGAACACGAATTAAATATCAAAACATAAAGAAGTCTCCCTTTAGCAAAGGGAGACAGTCACGACGAAGTCGTGACAGAAGGATTCCCCTGGCGATACATTACACACAAACTTGTGCAAACAGCCACAAACAAATCTCCCTGATTTTTAGCTCTACTAAAATCGGTCCCTCTTTGCTAAAGAGA
>JAUSIA010000016.1 GCA_030648225.1 Ignavibacteria bacterium
TATGCTAAAGGGAAATACATCCTTCTTTTAAATCCTGATACAATAGTTCAGGAAGATACTTTTGAAAAGATGATTAATTTTTTTGAAAGAACCCCCGATGCAGGAATGGCAGGATGTAAAATTCTTAACCCCGATGGAACATTACAGCTTGCCTGCAGAAGAAGCTTTCCCGGACCCTGGACATCATTCTGTAAAGTAACAGGACTAAGTAACCTTTTTCCAAACAGCAGATTTTTTGCAAGATATAACCTTACATATCTTAATGAAAATGAAACTTATGAAGTTGATGCAATTTCCGGTTCTTTTATGATGATCAAAAGAGAAGCTTTTGAAAAAGTTGGAAACCTTGATGAGCAATTTTTTATGTATGGCGAGGACCTTGATTGGTGCTACCGCATGCAAAAAACCAGTTATAAAGTTTATTATGTGCACAATACAACCATCATTCATTATAAAGGAGAAAGCACTAAAAGAAGCAGCATAGATGAAACAAAAGTTTTTTATAATGCCATGCACTTGTTTGTTAAAAAACATCTGGCAACTTCTTTTATAGTAGAATTCATTTTACGTGCAGCAATAGGAATCACAAAATTTATTGCATTCTGGGGAAGACGCAAATTAATAGTTATATCAGTAATTCTTGATTTTATCTTTTTTGATTTGTCTTTATTTGCAGGGGAAGAACTATATAAAATAATCAGAAAAGAATGGCGTGGCTTCCATGAATATAATCTGCTTCTTCTTTATACAGTACCAGCTCTTATACATATAGTTATATCTTCTTTAACTGGTTCTTATAAAAAAGATTTATTATCGGTTCTTAAAACATTCGCATCAATTATTATTAGCTTCTTTGTTATTTCCTCATTAACATTTTTCTTCAAGCAGTTTGCCTACAGCAGAGCTGTAGTTATTCTAACATATATAATTTTGTTTTTTGTTTTATCCTTCTGGAGAATAATTGCTAAACTTGTTTTCAAAACAGGAACAGATAAACATGAAGTTGAAAAGAAAGTTCTGATTGTCGGCTTAAATGATTTTGTAATACAGATTGCAGAGAAACTTAAATCAAGAAGGACAGACATCTATTCGATTGCCGGGTTGATTGGAACATCAAACAGGGATATAGGGAAAAAAATCGGCGATTTAGAAGTAGTCGGAAGTATTGAAAATCTTATTAATGTAGTACGTGATAAGCATGTTAAGGAAGTTATTTTTTCTTCGCAGGAACTTTCTTACAACCAGATGATGACAATTGTCGCAAAATGCCAGAACGAGAATGTTGAATTCAAATTAGTTGGTAATAACTTGGATTTTCTTGTTGGGAAGACATCAATTTCAATTCTTGAAGATATTCCTTTAATACAAATCAACTATAATATTTCAAATCCGTTACTGAAGTTCATTAAATCTGCATTTGATTATCTGCTTGCACTCTTTGTTTTGTTTTTTATATATCCTTTGATATATTTCATTTCAAAAGTTAGTAATAAGAAAACTGATTTCAGAAAATTCATTTTAGGAGTTCCCCGGATTTTAAGTGGGAAAGTGAGCTTTATCGGTCCGCAAACAGTAATTAATAATGCTAATTTATATTTGGGTAAACGAGGTTTAACAGGTTTGTGGTACACTGAAGATGCCGATGCAGCGGATTATGAAAAGCTTGATATTTTTTATGCAAAGAATCAAAACATCTGGCTTGATCTTGAAATACTGGGTAAGACGCTGAATAAGATGTGGGGAACCAGATCGTAGTATGGCTAAGACTATTTTAGATTTTGAAAAACCAATTATCGAGCTTGAAGCAAAGCTCGAAGAGATGAGAAAGTTTTCGGACGATCTCGACATTGGAAAGGAAATCCGGAAAATCGAAGATAAGGTCAAACAGTTGAAAGATAATTTATATAAAGATCTTACCCGCTGGCAGAGAGTTCAACTGGCACGTCATCCCGACCGTCCCTTTACCCTCGATTATATTTATGAAATGACAAGCAATTTTATAGAACTTCATGGTGACAGAAACTATAAAGATGATAAAGCAATAGTAGGCGGATTTGCAAAGCTCGATGAATACAAAGTTTTAATTGTGGGGCATCAGAAAGGGAGAGATACAAAAAGTAATCTTTACAGAAATTTTGGAATGCCTAATCCCGAAGGTTATAGAAAAGCTCTTCGATTGATGAAGCTTGCCGAGAAATTTAATAAACCTGTTATCACTTTAATTGATACTCCGGGTGCTTATCCCGGTCTCGAAGCTGAAGAGAGAGGACAAGCAGAAGCCATTGCAAGAAATCTTTTTGAAATGAGCAAATTAAGAGTTCCAATAATTGTTGCTATAGTAGGTGAAGGCGCAAGCGGCGGTGCTCTTGGAATTGGAATTGGAGACAGGATTCTTATGCTTGAAAATTGCTGGTACTCTGTAATCAGTCCTGAATCCTGTTCAAGCATTTTGTGGAGAAGCTGGGATTATAAAGAACAGGCTGCTGAAGCTTTAAAGCTTACTGCACCGGATCTTCTAGAGCAGGGATTGGTTGACCGTATTGTTCCTGAGCCGGCAGGTGGTGCGCATACTAACCATAAAGAAGCTGCTTCCATTTTAAAGAATATTTTAAAAGAAGAACTTGCCCAGCTTGTTAAGATTAAACCCGATAAGCTTGTTGAAAACAGGCGTGAGAAATTTGGTAAGATGGGTGAGTTTGTAGAATAAAATAAATAATAGCTCTATTGTTAGGAAGTATATTACTTGAAATGAAATATGGATAAAAAATTTAAAGAACTAATTGATGAATTAAGTAAAGTTTTTAAGGAAAAATATCCTGACTTTAAAGGAATCTATTTTTACGGTTCTAGGGCAAGAGGAAATTTTGATGAAGATTCCGATTATGATGTGGTTTATGTTTTTGATAGGGAAATTGACTGGCGTTTTGAATATGAAGTAAAAGATATTATTTATGATTATGAATTAAAGTATGAATTTTTCTTAGATAACCGAATTTATAGTTATAAAAATATTCAAGAACCTTCATCACCTTTTCGCACTAATGTGAAAAGTGAAGGCATTTTTTATGGGGTATAAAAAAGAAGATTATATTTCTTACCGTCTTTCCCGTTCTGAAGAAGCAATTAAATATTTAGAATTAGCAATTAGTAATAATTCTTTATTTAATGCAGAAAATAGGATTTATTACTCAGTCTTTTATTTAGTTTCTGCATTAGCCATTAAAAATAATTACTCTACATCAAAGCACAAGCAGCTTAGGAATTGGTTTCATAATAATTTTATTAGAAATGAAATAGTTTCTCAGGATTTGTGGAAAATTTATAAAAAGGTTTTTGATAATAGAATAGCTGGTGATTATGATGATTTTAAAAAATTCAGTATTGAGCAGGTGAATGCTGATTTTAATGATATGAAATTTTTCTGCCAGGAAATTAAAAAATTAATTTAATTTTTTCTTATCCTTCAATGCTCATCTATTCCATAGAAATTCGTATCCGTTATGCTGATACCGACCAGATGCAGTTTGTTTATAATGGTAAATATCTTGAGTATTTTGAAGTTGGCAGAACTGAAATGCTTAGAGAAATTGGCTTGCCATATAATATTCTTGAAAAAGAAGGTTACCAGTTTCCTGTTCTTGAAGCACATGTTAAATATCATCAACCAGCTTTTTATGATGAAGTGCTGATCATTAAATCTATTCTTAAAGAATATCCTGCATTAAAAATTCATATTGATTATGAAATTCTTAGAAAAGAAGCAAACGTACTTATTGCTGAAGGTTTTACAATTCACGCATTCATAAAAAAAGAAAATAAAAAAATCACTCGTCCTCCCGGAATTTTTATTAACTCAATAAAGAAATTCTTTTCATCTAATGTTTGAAAAACTTAAACAGCTTTCAAAAGACACGGCAATTTATGGTGTAAGCACAATAGTTGGGAGGTTTCTTAATTTTTTGCTTGTCCCTTTTTACACA
>JAUSIA010000018.1 GCA_030648225.1 Ignavibacteria bacterium
GTTGCAGACCTTCGTCTTTACTTCCCGATTTTTGTAAGAAAACTTTTTGAGGCGCCGGTCGGATTTGAACCGACGAATAAAGGTTTTGCAGACCTTCGCCTTGGACCACTTGGCTACAGCGCCTTAAAAAATAAAATCCACTTTCGTGGACTTTGAGCGGGAAACGGGACTCGAACCCGCGACTTCAACCTTGGCAAGGTTGCGCTCTACCAACTGAGCTATTCCCGCAATACAAAATTTATTTGAAACATTTAGATTAAAGGTTATTATTTATTTAAGAACCCGCGACATCAACCTTGGTCCCGATAAAATCGGGACGCTCTACCAACTGCCTGTCCGCCGAATCCCGATTTATCGGGAGAAGGCGGAAGCTATTCCCGCGATATAAAATTTATTTGAAACATTTAGATTAAAGGTTATTATTTATTTAAGAACCCGCGATATCAACCTTGGTCCCGATAAAATCGGGACGCTCTGCCAACTGCCTGTCCTCCGAATCCCGATTTATCGGTAGAAGGCGGAAGCTATTCCCGCAATTTGCACGGCAAATATAATAGTAATGATAAATTCTTGCAAATAAAAAAAGAGCCGCATAAAGCGGCTCTTAAAAAAGAAAAAAATATTTTCTTTTACTTCATCAGGATCATCTTCTTGGCTTCAACATAACCTGGAGCTTCTAATCTGTAAATGTAAGTTCCACTCGGTAAACCTGCAGCATTGAAACTTAATTCATAGGAACCAGCTTCCTTGTAACTATTTACTAATACCTGAATTTCTTCTCCAAGTGTATTGTAAATAGCAAGTTTAACATTACCAGGTTCTGATAAGCTGTATTTGATATTTGTATTTGGGTTGAATGGATTTGGATAATTCTGATCAAGACCGAATGCCAATGGTGCTGTAACTTCAAGTTCAACTTCCTCTGAATATTCAAACTGACCATTGAAATCTATTTGTTTTAGTCTGTAAGCATAAACACCAGGAGTTACACTCTGATCTACATAAGAATAAGTTTGCTCTTCAGAAGTAGTTCCATAACCTTCCACAAAGCCAATTGTAATGAATTGATCTTCAACTGCTTTTCTTTCAATCTCGAAACCTCTGTTATTGATTTCAGTTGCAGTAACCCAGTTAAGAACAGCCTGACCAAGAGGATTAACATTTGCAGTGAAGGAGGTTAATTCTACGGGTATTGGTGAGGAGTGGAACCAAAAATCGTCTATATAATAGTCATCATTTGCTGTATTACCATAAAAGTCAATAGCATCTAATTCAAGTGGACTTCCACCTCCAGAACTACCTAAAGTCCACTGCCAGGAGTGAATCAGTACACCATTAAACCATAATTGACCTTGATCAGCGGTAAGATTTACTACAACCCCAACAAAATGCCAGGTATCATATGCATATGTAAAGCTAACTGCTGTTCCAGAGCCTCCAAATATTCTACCACCACCTCCAGCATCAAAAAAACAATCCATTGCCCAGTTAAATGGACTTGGAAATCCTGCCATAAGATTAAAATATCCTGCTTTTCCATTTGGAATATAAATCCAAAATTGTACATACCATGTTCCGGTTGTTTGAGAACCAAATGTTTTTACAAAATCATTATTTGTTATTACCCGAGCTGAGTTTGGAGAACTATATGAATAGGTAGTGGAAACTGTTGCATCTTCAGAGCCACATGGTGCATTGCTCCATGTTGTCCAGTCTGTTGGATTTTGACATGCTACTCCTTGACCCGACGTGTATGAATCAAAATTATCGAAAAATTGTGCATTTGAATTAGAAATAAAAAGAAATGTAAATAGAACAGTGAAAATTAGTGAGTATAGATTTTTTAACATAGCAACCTCGTTTTGTTTTATTAAGTTAATAGAATGCTTAGTTAGTTGGGCAAGATTAGAACATTAAGGACTTCTGTTATTATAAAACATTTCGACCTCCACCAGTTAGTTAATAAATATTTTACCCATGAAAGCTAAAAGATAAGTTTATAATAAGATAATTTTTGAAAAATGACAATAGCTTAATAAAAAAAATTTATTTTCTTTTAGCTTAGAGTGATTAAAGCTGAGACTATTATTTTCCTACACCACGCATAAATCCTCTATATGGAAGAGAATGTTAAACCGTTATAAATGCATCTTTGTCAACAGATTCGATAAGATGAATTACCTTTTTCTGGTACTTTCTGGCTGTAATAACAACAATTATTGATACTCCACCGGTTCCTCCTTCTCCCAGAAGAATTGTAACACCATACTTTGATCTCCTTAATTTGCCGGCAATCTGATCTGTAAAATGTTTAGATATAATATTAAGCTGAATATAGCCAAACCCTATTTTGTGCTCTAAAGCAATCCCAAGAATATTTCCCAATCCAAAACCCAAAGCATAACCAAAAAGGTTTGCATAATTATCAAGATGCTGAAAGATAAACCTGATTGCAAAAACCCAGATTAATACTTCAAAAAATCCTGCCATACCAGCAAGATATTTTTTCCCTTGTACTATTAAAATTGTTCTCATAGTGCCGATAGAAACATCGCACATTCTCATTAACATTATTATAAAAGCTCCGTATACAGTTTCAAACATAGTCTCTTTCTCTAAATTATTATTGTTAATTCAAAATTAAATAAATTAGCTCTATTATTTTTATCTTTAAGAAAAGATTAAAAGTTTTTATGTATGAAACTGAGAGACAGGAATTAGTAGATAAAATATCTTTAAAAGGTATTACAGATAAAGCTGTATTAAATGCAATTGGTGAAGTAGAACGTCATAAATTTGTTCCTGTTGCTATGAAACAACACGCTTATAATGATGTAGCTTTACCGATTGGTCATGGGCAGACAATATCACAGCCGTTTACAGTTGCATTTATGACGCAAGCTTTAAAACTAAATCCCGGAGGAAAAGTTCTTGAGATAGGCACAGGCTCGGGTTACCAGGCAGCTATTTTATTGAAAATGGGAATGGAAGTATACAGTATTGAAAGGAATGTAGATATTTTTTATAAGACCAGAAAATTGCTTGATGAAATGGAATTAAGAATAAATACAAAATGTGGAGATGGTACTTTAGGATGG
This sequence comes from Ignavibacteria bacterium, assembly GCA_030648225.1. Classification (GTDB taxonomy): domain Bacteria; phylum Bacteroidota; class Ignavibacteria; order Ignavibacteriales; family Ignavibacteriaceae; genus RBG-16-34-14. The sequence goes on from JAUSIA010000018.1 coordinate 3,099, forward strand.
GAAGAGTTTGCACCTTATGATGGAATTATTGTAACAGCAGGTTCACCTACAATTCCAAATTCACTTAAGAAACAGTTAGCTTTGGGAGGAAGAATGGTTATCCCTGTTGGTGATAAGACTTCGCAGCGTCTGAAAATTGTTACTAAACTAGAAGAAGAAAAATTTGGAATAGAAGAGATACCTGAATTTGCTTTTGTTCCATTGATCGGCAGGGAAGGATGGAATGAAAAGTGATAAGTTCAAGTTCAAGTTCAAGTTCAAGA
>JAUSIA010000038.1 GCA_030648225.1 Ignavibacteria bacterium
TTTTTAATTTCATCTCTCATCTCATTGATGAGGTGACCATCGGCATAATCATTAAGGTAATATTTAATTTCTTTGCATTTCATTTTTCCATTGCCTCCCTCAGTAGCTTTCGGGCTCTGTGCAGCTGAGCTTTTGTTGTTCCTGATGTAACAGATAATATTTTTGATATTTCATCATGTTTGTAACCCTCAACATCGTGCAGTATAAAAACCAGCCGTGCTTTTTCCGGCAGGTATGAAACAGCTTTTTCAAGATCTATAGAAGTACCCATAGATATAGAAACTTTTTTATCAAAATTCAATAGATCACTAAAGTTTATAAAACGTGCAAACCATCTTTTGCGTCTACGCAATTCTATAAGAGATGTGTTTACCGCAATCTTATAAAGCCATGTTGAAAACAAACTATCGCCTCTGAAAGAATTTAATTTTTCCCATACTTTCACAAATACATCCTGTGTTAATTCCTCTGCTCTCGTTTTGTCTGATGAAATTCTGAGGCAGATTGCATAGACGCGGGAAACATTCATCCGGTAAAGTTTTTCAAATGCATTATTATCCCCTTCCTTTGCCTGTTTGATTAACAAGTCTTCTGCATCACTATTCAAACTGTATTCTCTATTTTTTATAGGGGACACCATTTTTTCTTCAAGTCTGTCATATATGAGATGCTTCAAAGGCAGTAATAGTTTAAATAGAATAATGGTAATATTGATTAGAACTTAATAAAATATTATATAACACACCCAAAATATTTCTTGAAATTTATTATGAGGAGAAAATAAATGGCTTCAGCTAAAAAATTCGGCTGGATTGAGTTTTTAACAGGCTTTGCTGCAGGAAGTGTTGTATCTATTCTTTTTACGAGGAAAGATTTAAAAAATGATTTGACAAATCTCCAGAAAAAGGCAGAAGAAATAAAAAACCAATTATTTAGTAAAGCAAAAAATATTTCATCAGATCTTACTGAAAGAAGCCAAAGATTTATTGAATCATCAAAGAAATTTGCTGAAGGAAAATATGCCGGAACAATAGAATCACTGGAGAAAGAATACTACAGCATTAAGTATGCAATTAATACAGCAATTGATAATTACAGGAGAAACTCAAAAATAATTACTTCCGAACAATCTGAAGAAGATGATCTCTTTATAGATTTTGATGATGAAACATTGCCAAAGTTTGCAGGCATGGGGCGAAGAAAAAGATAGTGCTCTTCTTATTAAGTTCCCTTATTGATCCTCTTCGAGGATTCGATCTGCTTTTTCTACTACAATAAATAAACATCTACGATGTTTTAATTAAAACCTCATTGTTATCTGACCTCGTAGAGGTCATATTATTGTAGAAAATATTTTCATCCAGATATTTTAATCCTTGTAGAGGATTAACAAAGCAGGAAGTTATTTAATTCTATCCTCTGGAGTTGATGTCTACCCGTATTGTAAGGATTGTTCTTGAAATAATTTTCTTTCCAAAACAATTTAACAATAAAGCTAATTCAAGAGGAATCTATAAATAGCTTAGCAATTTAGATTTCTTTTTCTTCTTAAAGTTATTATATAAATGGCAGAGTGGGTAAAGGCCAGTTACTACAAAAACCCAAACAAGATATACTGCAGGAAGTGAATAACCCCAATCCGTTTCCCAGAAGAAGGGATAGCTGCCAAACATAAACCCGGGGTCTATTTCTGTTGCATTTGCAACCAGAACAGCTAAAATATGAATAACAGGTATATGAAGCAGATAATAGAATAAGGGGACACGACCAAATACTATAAAGAAATAATTAGATTTATTAAGCTCCCTTGCTTTTTCAAGAAAAGAAAGGAAAAGAATTGCTGGTCCCAAAGTCATTAAAAGGAAAAGAAGTGAAGGCGGATATTTTCTTGTATCAATGAAATCAAGCAACGTAAAGATGAAATTTTTCTGTGTAGTCCATTTATTAAAATCACCATAGAAATCAAATAATCTTAAAAGGACAAATCCTCCAATCATTCCTATTCCAAGCCGCAATAAAATTTTTTTTCTTTTCTCAGCTTCTAAATTGTAAAGAGCGCCAAAACAATAACCTGCAGCCATAACGCCTATCCATGGAATAAGAGGATATGCAGCAAAGAAAGTATAACCGCCGCCAAGATCAATTGCCTCAAAGTTATGAAGGATTATCCAGAGCCAGGAAAATGAACCAAACTGTTCAGGAGTTACTCCATCAAAAAGATTATGAGCTAATATCATTATTATACTAAATGCAGCAAGTGCTTTAAATGGCAGGTAAATAAGAAAAGATAAAAAGACCATTGAACAACCGAGTGCCCAGATAACCTGTCCAACTAAAAGTGAATAATCAAAACCAAATGTCCATCCTAATCTTACAAGAGTAAATTCTAAAAGTATAAGCCACAAGCCTCTTGATAAAAGAAATTTTGCAACATCGCTTTTTGATTTACCTCTGCCCAATGAGAGGAAAGCTCCGGTACCGGCAAGAAAAACAAAAACAGGGGCACAATAATGAGTTATCCACCTTGTAAGAAATAATTGGACGGTTGTTTGTGAAAGATCGAGAGGATCAAAACGAACGCTTGTGAAATAATCTCTTACATGGTCAAGAGCCATTAAAACCATTACTAACCCGCGAAGCAAATCAATTGAATCAAACCTTTGTTTTATTGATGTTGAGATGGATTTGACTGATCTTATTTTTACTTCTTCATCTGAAGCAGCAAAAACATCTTTGAACATAAAAAACCTCCGGAGGTAAGGGTTTTTTTATCGTGCAGAGGAATTGATTTATTAGTTAGCAAATCTAAGTGAGAAAAATTTAAATTCAAATAGTTAAGCTGAGACAAATATTATTTTAATTATCTCTGGGATTAAATGTAATACCTCACAATCGGTCTTGTTCTGCTCCTTCTTTCAGCTTCCACAAATCCTGCTTTGGTAAAAGAGGATGGAAATCCGGTCCATGCAAAAGCTGCCGGAATATTATCAGAATATGGTTCAATGGGGTATCCCTCAATTATTTTCGCACCTCTTAATCTGCAATATTCAATTGCTCCTTTTAAAATTTCAGTTGAAAATCCTTTTCTTCTGAATTCTTTTTTTATAAAGAAAC
>JAUSIA010000057.1 GCA_030648225.1 Ignavibacteria bacterium
GTAAGATAAAGACCAGCGGCTAAAGCAGTAAAACCATCAACATAAAAGAGTAAAGAAAAATCAATAAGAGAAAGGAATCCTCCTGCAACAGGTCCAATGCTCATACCAAGATTTATAGCAAGTCGGTTTAATGCAAATGCTGTCCTCCTTTGTGAAGAATCAGTAACCTCTGAGATTAAAGACATATTTGCAGGACGAAAGGCTTCATTTATTACAGACCAGGTAAAAGTTATAAAAAGAATCAGGTAGTAGTTTGTAATGAAAGAAAAAAGAAAAAGAGTAACTCCTGAAAAAATCAGCGAGAATTTCATTACTTTTAATGCACCGATCTTATCACTTATCCTGCCCATTACAGGTGCGGTTATAAGAGCACCAAAACCATAAACTGCAATAACAAAACCTGCATCTGCAGCACTTACTTTTCTCTGGCTTGTTAAATAAAGTGTAAGGAATGGGAGAACCATAGTTCCCGTACGGTTAATAAGAGTCGTAAAAAAGATTACCCACATTTCGTGAGGTAACTTTTTAAGACCTTGCCAAGGGTTCATAAAATGATTATAAAATTAACGATTAGTAAAGATGAGCGTTTAGTTCAGATAAATCAAGAACACCCCTGTATCCCCCTTTCTGAGAAGCTGTGAAAATCTAAAAATAGCTACGACTTTTAAGTCGTGGATAAGTAATACAAGAACAAAATTGGGGCTTTAGCCCAAGATTTATCGGGAAACTGTGGCTAAAGCCAGAGTTTATTTATCAATTTCTCCACGAGCTAAAGCTTGTGGCTATATCCATATTAATTTTCACACATCCTCTTACAATGAAAGGGGGGAAGAAGGGGGGTTTTTCTAAATGAATTACTGATTGACACCTCAATTAATATTAATTAAGTTTCTTACCAGATTTTTCCCCGTCTCAAAAATATTAGTAAAGGAGATACTTCGATGACCTCTGTTGAAATAAATTATCTTGCCGTGTTCGTTTCTGCAGTGTTAATTTTTCTTTTGGGAGGATTATGGTACTCCCCTCTTCTTTTTGCAAAGCAATGGATGTCTGCAATTAATAAATCGGAAGAAGAGCTTAAAAAAGATGCTAAGCCGACAAACTACCTTGTAGCTTTTCTGCAGGGACTTATCTCAGCCTACATACTGGCTATTTTTATTTCCTGGGCGCAAGCGGCAACTCCCGGCAGCGGTGCATGGATTGGCTTTATGTGCTGGTTTGGTTTCGCAGGCACAACCTCTCTTGTCCACAGTATTTTCGCAGGAAGGCATTCAAAACTCTGGATGATTGATACAGGTTATACGCTTGTTTCTTTTATAGTAGCAGGAATTATTCTGGCTCTCTGGAAATAAGCTCATAATATTTTTAACAAAATAAGGATCAGAAATGAAATCCAATTTTTTAGTGATATTAATCCTATCAGCCTTAATCTGTTTCTCATGTGAACAGAAACAGGAAAGAGAAATAAAACAATATGCTATAGAAGATTTTTACAAGAACAAGCAGATATCCGGCGGTTCATTCTCACCTGATGAATCCCGTCTGCTTGTAACGAGCAATGAATCAGGAATATATAATGTTTACGAGATTTCAATTGCCGATGGTAAACAGCACCAGGTAACTAACTCCACAGTTGAATCTTTTTTTGCCGTTGATTATGTCCCTTCAACAGGTGATATTATTTATAATGCAGATAAAGGCGGGAATGAAATAGATCATTTTTATCTTCTCACCAAAGATGGTTCTGTTAAAGACCTTACACCCGACTCTCTTGAGAAAGCAATTTTTTCAGACTGGTCGCTTGATAAGAATTCATTCTTCTATCTTTCAAACAAACGCGATCCTAAATTCTTTGATCTTTATAAAATGGCAGTGGGTACCTGGAAATCAAAAATGATATACAGGAACGATAAAGGTTTAGATGTAAATGCAATCTCCTGGGATGAGAAGAATCTTGCCCTTAGCCAAAACATTACCACAAGCGAAAACAAGTTATATCTTTATAATATTTCTACAAAAGAGATGAAAGAAATTTCCGATCCGGGTATTAAAGGAATATATAATGCCTCAGGATTTAGTAAGGATAACAATTCACTCTTCTACATTACAGATGCGGGTAAAGAATTCAGATATCTTATGCGTTATGACCTTGCAACAGAAAAACGGGAGACAGTATTTGAAACTAACTGGGATGTAATGTATAGTTATGATTCTGAACATGAAAAGTATAAAGTTATTGCTACCAATGTAGATGGGAAAAACAATTTAAAAATTGTCAGCAACCAGACCGGCAAGGATGTGAGCTTTCCCGACATACCGGATGGAGATATAACTGCTGTTTTCATTTCACCGGATGAAAAACTTATGAGATTAACGGTTGGTACCTCAAAAGCTACAAGCAATATCTATGTTTACAATTTTGATTCTAAAGAAATAAAAAAGCTTACCAACACACTTAACCCCGATATTAATCCTGATGATCTTGTTTCAACAGAGGTAGTCCGGTTTAAATCATTCGATAATCTTGAAATCCCCGCTATCTATTATAAGCCTTTAAATGCATCTGCGGATAGTAAAGTACCTGCTTTAATCTGGGTTCATGGCGGTCCGGGCGGACAAACCAGAGTTGGATATTTTTCGCTTATACAATTCTTAGTAAACCATGGTTATGCTGTTCTTGCTGTTAATAACAGGGGCAGCAGCGGTTATGGAAAATCTTTTTACAAGATGGACGACCTCAACCATGGAGAGAAAGATTTAATGGACTGCATCTATGGTAAAAAATATCTCCAAACACTTGATTATATTGATCCGGAAAAGATAGGAATTATTGGCGGTTCGTACGGTGGTTATATGACTATGGCTGCAATGGCTTTTCATCCGGATGAGTTTAAAGCCGGTGTTGATATTTTTGGAGTAACAAACTGGCTTAGAACTCTCAAATCTATTCCTCCATACTGGGAATCATTCAGGGAAGCGTTATACAAAGAACTTGGCGATCCTTTTTCTCCTGATTCCGTCCGCCTGTATAATATTTCTCCTCTTTTTCATGCAGCAAAAATTAAAAACCCTGTTATGGTGCTGCAGGGCGCAAACGATCCCCGCGTTCTGAAGGTGGAATCAGACGAGATAGTTGAAGCTATGAAGAAAAATAATGTACCTGTTGAGTATGTAGTTTTTCCTGATGAAGGACATGGCTTTGTTAAAAAAGAGAATGAGATAAAAGGATATGGCGCTATTGTAACTTTTCTCGATAAGCATTTAAAAGGAAATGAGAAGTAAATACAAAATTATTGATGGAAGAATGGAGGTTAATCGAATTGGTCTTATGTGCCAAAGGTCTGCGAGATTTGATAAATAAGACTGAAACAAATAATATTGCATTCAAACTTCGTCTATTATTCCATTTTGTCATAATAGACGAAGTATTGCGTTGTTTCATTAGTTAGCGGCAAACTTTAAGCAATTTTATTAACTTGAAGAGAGAATAATGTAATCATACTATGAGTGCTTCAGCTACCATGCTCAGAAATAAGTATGGTTTTGAATATCCTTTTAAATCCGATCCCCTTACAGGGAAAGCGTTGCGTTATTTAAAAGGTGGGAAGCACTTGCTTGATGTCGGTTGTGGAGAAGGCGCCGATAGTGTGTTCTTTGCAAAGAAGGGATTCCAGGTTACAGCTATAGATAACAACAAAATATATTTAAGTCGTTTGCGCGCATTTACAAGTGATAATAAGCTTACAAATA
>JAUSIA010000058.1 GCA_030648225.1 Ignavibacteria bacterium
TTATTCATCCTATATAAAAAAAGCACTTACAGAATATGCAACACATTTTATTTTTCCAAATCTTGTCTACAGCCTTGAACAGACTACCGAGGAAACTGAACAGGTAAAAAATAATGTTTCAAGATATACTGGCATTGTTAATGAGAATGAAAGAATTATTGCGAAGCATGACCGTGTTACAAAAGAAGCTAAGTTAAAGATTGATTCATATAAGATTGCGAAAGGGGAGAAAATAGGTGAGGAAGGTTATTTAATCCAGACATTAGGAAATTTTCTTCACATATCTTCACTGGTTACTCTCCTAACAATTTATTTTTTCCTTTTCAGGAAAAAGATTTTTTATGATAATCAAAAAATACTTCTGATTGCTGTTCATTTTCTTTTTATTGCTTTCATTACCTACCTTATCAACCAGGTAACAATCAAAGCACCGATGCAGTATTTAATATTTATTCCTGCTGCATCAATGCTTCTTACAATTATTTTTGATTCGCGTGTAGGATTTTATTCTACAGTAATTATGGTTTTGATTGCAGGAGCCTTAAGAGGCAATGATTATACTTTTGCTGTTATGAATCTTTTTGCAGGTGCCCTTGCAGTTTATACTGTGCGTGATATTAAAAACCGTTCACAAATATTCAGATCATTTCTTTTTATACTGATCGGCTATACAGTAACTGTCATCGGATTTAGCCTCGAGAGATTTGCATCCTTGGAAAATATTTTAATTGAACTTGCATTTGCTGGCAGCAACGCTTTAATAAGCCCTGTGCTTACTTATGGTTTACTTATCTTCTTCGAAAGATTGTTTAAGATAACAACTGATCTGACTCTCCTGGAATTATCTAATTTTGATAAACCTTTATTAAAAGATCTTTCAAGGAAAGCGCCCGGTACATTTAATCATTCGATGACACTGGGAACATTAGGCGAAACTGCTGCTGAAAAAATCGGAGCTAATTCATTACTTACAAGAGTCGGGGCATATTACCACGATATTGGTAAAACCTTAATGCCTCAGAATTTTGTAGAGAACCAGTTGAACAACCGGAATATTCATGAAGATCTTTCACCTGAACAGAGTGTTAAATTGATTCTTCAGCATGTTAATGAAGGAATAAAATTAGCTGAAGAATATAACATACCCAAAGAGATAATTGATTTTATCCCGATGCACCATGGAACAATGACGATGTCATTCTTTTATGAAAAAGCAAAAAAGCTTTATGGAGAAGAAAAGGTGGATATAAATGATTACAGGTACCCCGGTCCAAAGCCAAACACAAAAGAAACAGTAATTATTATGCTTGCCGATGGATGTGAATCTGCAGTAAGATCAATTGAAGAACCTGATGCAGCTAAAGTAGAAAATGTTATTGATAATATTTTTAAAGCAAGAATCGCAGACGGACAGCTTGATGGGTCTCCGATTACATTCAATGATATAAATAAAATAAAAGAAGCTTTTAATACTATTTTACTCGGGCAGCATCATAAAAGGATTAAATATCCAAAGCAGGAAGAGATTGAAAAAGGAGCAGATACCGAAAAAGAAGAAACATGAACATCTTCCTTAAAGAATACCTGAACGTTCTCAGGCTTGAAAAAAGTTTATCGGAAAATACAATTTCATCTTACAGGAATGATTTAGTTTCACTCATTGGCTTCCTTGAATCAGAAAAAATAATTGATTTTTCACAGGTTGATCATAAACTGCTTAACTCATTCTTTAAGAAATTACAGGAGTTAGGTCTAAGCAGAACATCAGCAGCAAGATATTATTCATCCATTAAAGGATTTTTTAACTATCTTTTTTCAAACAAATATATTGAAGCTAATCCTGTAGAAAAAGTTTCTCCCCCAAAACTTTCAAAAACTCTTCCTTCTGTTCTCACAGTTGAAGAGATGGATAAGATATTATCTATGCCCATTATAGATGATAAACTTGGCCTTCGTGATAAAGGTGTCCTTGAAGTGCTCTATGCCTGCGGGTTAAGAGTGTCGGAATTAATAGAACTAAAAATATCAAATCTTTTTTTTGATGAGGAAATTATCAGGGTTTTTGGTAAAGGCTCAAAGGAAAGATTAGTGCCTATCGGAAGCAGCGCAATTAAATGGACAAAAGAATACCTTATGAAAAGCCGTCCTTTACTTGAAAAAAAATCAAAGAGTGAAGGAATAGTTTTTCTTAATAACCGGGGAACTAAACTTTCAAGAATGGGAATATGGAAAATAGTTGAGCGCTATACAAAAGAAGCAGGACTTGAAAGGGATATTCACCCGCATACATTCAGGCATTCATTTGCTACGCATCTTCTTGAAGGGGGTGCAGATTTGAGAGCTGTCCAGGAAATGCTTGGACATGCAGATATTTCAACTACTCAAATTTATACTCATATTGATAGAGACTATATTAAACAGGTTCACAGGGATTTTCATCCAAGAGGTTGAATGATATTTTACCGAATTGCCACTGTAGTCTTTTCAATTCTTCTTCTTCAATCCTGTGTTGATAAAAAGGAGGAACAAAAAGCCAATCTTGTTACTCCTAAATCTGAATTTAAAAATTTTCTTTTTGTTGGGGCGATAAAAGATAAAACAGGTTTATATAAATATAACCTTGATAAAAAAGTTTATGAACCTTATTGGTCAGATAAGAGGGAAGAAGTTGTTGAGGTATCATATTCAGATAAGATGCAAAATGTTTTTTTTATAACTGCAAAAAAATTCGGAAAAGCCGGTGCATTCCCTTTCATTAACCATGTTAAATTGTATTTAGTAGATCCAGAAACACGGAAAATAAATTTTATAGAAGAAATTGGAAGCGGACTGCAGGTTTTTTCACAATGGGAAAATGAGAATAACTTCAGGATTATTATTAATTCTTTTGATAAAACTGTTGCAAATTATGTTAATCGCAGGAGTATGCTTTTTAACATTTACGGTAAGAAGTTAGAAGATGTTACGGAGATATTCGATATTATAAAACAAGGTTATCCGCAGACACCTGAAAAGAAAATAGATTACATTTCTCCTGACCGGGAATATTCAATTGAAAGCAGAGGTGAGGATTCAATTGCTGTTTATCTAAAAGAAAATAAAACTGAAAAATTAGTTATTAAAAGCAGTCAGCAAATTAAACAGGTTGAATGGGAGAATGATTTATTATTGCTTTCAACCATAAATATGAAACCAGACAATGAAAGCCTTTACACTAAAAATTCCGAAACATCAAAATTAATTATTTACTCCTTAGAAAAGGATGAAATTTTAAGAATGTGGGAAGGAAGCGGTATAAAAAATTTTTTTGTGGCAGGTGATTTTTTAGTTTTTGATGATGGTTTTAGTAAAGACTCAAATATTATAATTTATGATTTCAGGAGTAAAAAGATTTATGATAAAATAAAAATTGATGACGGATGCGGGTTAAGAAACATTCCTCAAATTCCTGATTATGGAGTATAACATTTTATGGAAAAGATTTCTGCAATAGTTATAACAAAAAATGAAGAAAAGAATATCGAACAATGCCTGGGAAGCATCAATTGGGCTGATGAAATAATTGTTGTTGATTCAGAAAGTGAAGACAAAACAATTAAACTGGCAAAGAAGTTTACTGATAAGTTATTCATAAAAAAGTGGGAAGGGTATGTTCCGCAAAAAAGATACGCTCTGAGCTTTGCAAGTTGTGAATGGGTACTTCATATTGATGCAGATGAAAGAATATCCCCCGAACTAAAGGAAGAAATTATTAAAAAAGAACCCGATAGTTTAGATGGTTTCATTATAAGAAGAAAAAATTATTTCTTTGATAAAGAGATAACGACCTGTGGGTGGAATAAAGATTACCAGTTACGACTTTTCAGAAAATCAAAGACAACACTCAATGAAAAACTTGTTCACGAAGGATTTGTAGTTGAAGGAAAAACCGGCAAGCTTGAGAACGTTATCATTCATAACACTTTTTCTTCATTACATAACTACCTGAAAAAAGTAAATGAATATACTTCATTGAGAGCCGAAGAAGTTTATAAATCAAAAAGTAAAGTTACAGCTTTAACAATTCTTACTCACACTGTCTCTGCATTCTTCAGATATTTTATTTCATTAAAAGGATTTAAGGATGGGATGCATGGATTAATAATATCATTTGTTAATTCAGTCAGTACTATGCTTACTTATGTGAAGATATGGGAAAAACAAAGGAGATAATAGTCTAAAGTTTAAACTGCATATTATAAAGCCTGCTGTAAAGACCATTAAGTTTTAATAATTCATTATGAGTTCCCTGCTCAACAATCTGTCCTTCGTTCAAAACAATAATCTTATCTGCATTCTGAACGGTGCTTAACCTGTGAGCAATTACAATTGAGGTTCTTCCTTCCATCAATCTTTCTATTGCCTGCTGAACAAGAATTTCAGATTCGGTATCAAGTGAAGAGGTGGCTTCATCGAGAATTAATATGGGAGGATTTTTAAGCAAAGCTCGGGCAATAGATAATCTTTGTCTTTCTCCTCCCGAAAGCTTAACACCTCTGTCACCGATCAAAGTGTCATACCCGCTGTCAAGTTCGGAAATAAAATTATGTGCATTGGCAGCCTTTGCTGCTTCAATTATTTTATCCACAGAAGGGTTTTTAATTCCATATGCAATATTATTTTTTATTGTATCATTAAAAAGAATTGTTTCCTGTGTAACAATACCCATTAATTTTCTTAAAGATTTAATCCTGATCTTCCGAATATCAATACCATCAATTAAAATTGCTCCTGAAGCAACGTCATAAAAGCGAGGGATTAAATCTATCAGGCTTGATTTACCAGCTCCACTGGGACCTACAATTGCAACTACTTCACCTTTTATTATTTCAAGACTAGTATTTTTTAAAATACGGTCACTCTTTTCATATTTAAAATTTACATCTCTGAATTGAATACATTCATTAAAAGAATTTAATTCAACTGCATCCGGAGAATCAAATATTTTTGGTTCAGTATCTAAAATGTAAAATACTCTTTCCGCAGCTGCTCTTCCCTCCTGTACCTGGTTAAAGGCTTGCCCGAGTAATTTCAGCGTAGGCATCATTTGAAAAAATATTCCAAGGTAAACAAAAAAAGCTCCCGGAGTCATATCACTCTGGCCTGTAATTATCTGGGTTCCTATAAAATAAAGTATAATTGCTACTGCAAATACCCCTATTACTTCAGTAATTGGAGATGCAAGACCTCTTCTTCTGACAAGACTTATTATAAGGTTAAAATAATTTCTTTCACTTTCCCGGAACCTGCTCACTTCATATTCTTCGGAACCAAAGGCTTTAACAATTCTCATAGCACCGAAAGTCTCGTCGAGAATTGAAGTTGTGTTTGCAATTCTTTCCTGTGAACGTGTGCTTTTTCGCCTTAATGATTTTCCAATTCTTGCAAGAATAAAAGCAATAATCGGAAGCATTGCAAATATGAGAAAGGTTAGTTTCCAGTTGAAGATGAATAATACAATACTAAATAAAATAATTGAGGGAGGATCTCTGAAAAAGCTGTTTATTACTGCTGTTATTGAGTCACGAATTATCAGCACATCATTCATAATCCTGGAAATTAAAATTCCTTTTTTCTCTTCTGTAAAATATCCCAGCGAGAGTTTGTGGAAGTGAGCATAAAGATCAAGTCGAATATCCCTGATTACTCCCTGGTCTACTGTTGACATAAAATATGTCTGCAGGTATTGGGAAAGATTTTTTAGCGTAAAGATTAAAACAATTAATATGCATAGATATACAAGGAGATCAAGTCTGTCATATTGAACTAAATATTCATTCAGTTTATAAGTGAGAAAATCTTTAATATCAAAAATGCTTATATCCTGTCCCGGCTGGAATTCCGGTTTTGCCGGGTTAAACAACAGGTCAATGAACGGCATTATAAGACCAATTGAAAGAAGGTTGAATAAAACGAAGAAAAGCATGCAAAAGTTTGCAATAAGCATTGATCTTATGTACGGTTTCAGATATTTAAAGAACCGCCAGAAAATTTTCATTAGTATCCATAAATTTGATAGTTAAAAATACTCACTTCTTATTTAATATGTTTGTTTGGTTTAGTATTTTATTTTCTAAAATTGATAGTTAAGATTCATTAATATATACCGATGATATCCAGCAGATTTGACCTTCGTATTCCTTTCTATCTTTTGATCTTTTTATCTGTCAGTTATGTACTCTCTATTTTTTTATTGCAATTATTTGGTGGAGCACTTGCTGTACTGTGGCTGTTTGAAAAGAATTCCGAGAAGAGAAAAGCGATTGACAGTTTTATAATCGCAGTATTAGTTTACGGAGTAACGAGATTGCTTTCAGTTACTTTTTCAGAATATCTGGAAAACAGTATCCATACACTTTATAAAGAAGCACTTTTTTTCCTGAGTGTTTTTTCTGTTGGGTTTTATTTAAAATCTTTTGATCAAAAAAGAGTTCGCATTATAATCTATGTTTTTATAGCAGGTGCTGTTCTTAATTCTTTGATAGGATTTATTCGGTTCAACTTTGGAATTGTTGAAAGAGCAGAATCTCTTTCATCAGGATACACTGCTTTTTCCGGATATCTTACGGCTGCATTAGGTATTACAATATATGCTTTTGGTTTTAATGAAATAAAAAAGAAATATTCTTACATAAATATTATAGCGATAGGAATTATTCTTGCCGGTATATTAACCTCACTTGGAAGAGCCAATATTGCTATTGCTGCTTTAATCCTTATCATATCATTGTTAATAAAAAAGATAAACCTGAAACAGTTTCTTTTTATTGCTTTAATTGCCGTAGTGGTTTCATATGTATCTTTTTCTAATAATTTAAGTGGTTTTACACAAAGAATTGAATCTCCAACAAAATTATCAGATCGTGATATAATATACAAAGGTGCAGGCGAGTTAGTTTGGGAACATCCCTTATTTGGATATGGTCCAAGAACTTTCAAGAAAATATTTCCTTTCAAGGAAGAATTTGCCGATAAAGGAATTGGAGGATGGCATAATCAGATTTTACAAATTTATTTTGAAAGCGGATTAATAGGTTTAGCTGCTTATTTAATGTTATTGTTTATTTTTTTTAAATCAGGATATAAATTCTTAAAAA
>JAUSIA010000065.1 GCA_030648225.1 Ignavibacteria bacterium
GTGAAAGAGTATCAGGACTTAGATCAAGAACTTCCATATCAGAGGCAAGCCATTGATTTTCCGAAAGCGAATTATAAAGGTTAATATACTTTCTGCCTGTATCGTTACCTGCTGAAATAATGTATTCTGATTCGGCACCAAGATTCACAGCAATTAATTTCCAGCCTTTGCCCCTTATTTTGGCAGATATTTTATCAGGCAATTTTGTCCCGCTTGAATATCCTTGAGGGAAATTTATAATATTTACAGGGATATCAACTGTTATGTAATAATCTTTAGAAAGTGAAATTGATCCCCATAAAAGAAAAGAAAAGAAAAGCGAAATAATAACTATATGTATGTTTTTCCTCACACTGCAAATATAAATTAAAATGAAAATAAAAAAACTCCACTTGTAGTGAAGTTCTTGAAATTTGCACCGTCAAAAATTTAAGGATAATTTTTTAAAGTAATCGAGAAGCTCTCTCCTGTTTGCTCTTGATATTTCTCTGCCCTGTATCGGAAAACCTTCTATACTTCTTGCAAGCCTTCTTAACTGATGAACATTTAAAATCTCAATCTCCTGCATTTTTATTTTACGCTTGGTTTTTGTTGAGGGAACCAGTTTATCTTCTTCCTTAATACCAAGAGCTTCTTTTCTTAACCGGGAAATTGTATCGCTTGAAGAAATAGTTTCTTCTTTTTTCTCTGAAGGCTTTTCAACTTTAACTTCAGGTATGGGTTTCTGTAATGGCTTTACCCCAGGAGGTTTCTCTTCAATAACATTTTGAGGTTTTTTTACTTCAGGAATTTGTTTTTCTTTGACGGGACTTCTTTTTTCTTCAATTTCAGGAATGAGAGATGTCATCTGAATATCTGGTTGAGGTATGATGTGTGTGGAAACTAAAACCCCCACTCTTTTTGCAGCAGCCGAACCTGCATCTACTGCAGATCTTACTGCTGCGGTTTCACCAACTACTTTAATCGTAATCAATGCGGGGTCTGTTCTCTCTTTGCCGATAAGGGTAACGTTAGCTGCTTTAAGCATTGCGTCCGCAGCTTCAATTGCAGCAACAAGACCCCGGGTTTCAACTAACCCGAGTGCTTTTGGCATAAATTATTTTCTCTTTGGAAGTAAAGCTTCAACCTCAGAATGTGGACGAGGAATTACATGTACCGAAACAAGTTCTCCGACTCTCTGAGCTGCGGCACCGCCTGCATCAGTAGCGGCTTTAACTGCTCCCACATCTCCTCTTACCATTACAGTTACATAACCTCCTCCAATCGTTTCTTTACCGATCAGTTCAACTTTTGCTGCTTTAACCATTGCATCTGCAGCTTCAATAGCGCCGACTAAACCTTTTGTTTCTATCATTCCGAGTGCGTCAAGTGACATAAGATGCTCCCAAGTAAATTTTAAGTTACCCAAAAATATATTTTAAGTCTTTAATAGTCAATTAAATTTGTAAATAAAATCAGTAATATTAAACAACATTTATTCCTTTTAGTAACAGTTCTCTATACTATCTCAAGCATTCTTTTAATAGGTAAGAGAGCTTTGTTTGCAATTTGTTCCGGAACTTTTACCTCATATTGCTCATACAGGAGTGAGTCATATAATTTTTCAAGGGTTATCATCTTCATATATTCGCATACTGATTTTTCACTCACCGGGTAAAAAGATTTTTCAGGAGCCATCTTTTTCATTCTGTGCAGAATTCCTGTTTCAGTTGCTATTACAAATTTATCGCTCTGTGATTTTTCAGCATATCTCAGCATACCTTCTGTAGAAAAGATTTTCATTTTATTGCCATTAGGTTCGGTTTGTGAACGAACAAGACAGGATGTTGAACACCCACATTCAGGATGAATTAAAAATTCCGCATCGGGGTATTTTTTTTGCATATCTGAAAACTCTATGTTTCCGATTTTCTCATGAACATGACAAGCTCCATCCCAAATTATCATCTTCCTTCCTGTTACAAGTTCTATATAATGGCCAAGATATTTATCCGGTAGGAATAGAATTTCTTTATCTTCCGGAATAACCTGGACTACTTTAACAGCATTTGAGGAGGTTACACAATAATCGCTTTCTGCTTTTATTTCTGCCGATGTATTTACATATGAAACAACAACAGCACTGGGATGTTGTGCTTTCCATTTTTTAAACTGCTCAATTGAAATACTCGAAGCCAAGGAACATCCTGCTTCAAGATCAGGAATAAGAACTTTTTTCTGAGGTGATATTATCGAAGCAGTTTCAGCCATAAAATGAACTCCACAAAAAACTATCATATCAGCAGAGGTTTTTCCTGCTTCAATAGATAGCCCAAGCGAATCACCAACAAAATCAGCAATATCCTGTACCTCAGGCACCTGGTAGTTATGTGCTAAAATAACTGCGTTCTTTTCTCCTTTTAATTTTCTGATTTCTGCAAATAAAAAATCTTTTGTCATCTCTTTTCCTTTCTAATCAATTATCTTCATTGAAATATCTAATGCTTCAACAGAATGTGTTAGCTCACCTACAGAAATAAAATCAACTCCTGTTTCAGCCACCTCTCTTATATTCTTTAATGAAATATTTCCTGATGCTTCGGTCAGCACCTTCTCTTTACAAAGCTCAACAGCTTTTTTCATTTCCTCTACTTTC
>JAUSIA010000104.1 GCA_030648225.1 Ignavibacteria bacterium
TCTTCGTGTGTAACGGTTTTCACAACGTTTGGTCCTGTCACAAACATATAACTCGAATTTTTAACCATAAAAATAAAATCAGTAATTGCAGGTGAATAAACAGCGCCACCAGCACAAGGTCCCATTACAACAGAAATTTGAGGAACAACTCCGGATGCAAGTGTATTTAACAAAAAAATATCAGCGTAACCACCGAGACTAACAACACCTTCTTGTATCCTTGCGCCTCCCGAATCATTCAATCCAATAACCGGAGTTCCTGTTTTCATTGCAAGTTTCATAATCTTCACAATTTTTTCTGCATGAGCTTCTGAAAGAGAACCGCCAAACACTGTAAAATCCTGGCTGAATAAAGCAACAGGTCTTCCTTCAATTCTTGCTGTTCCAGTTACAACTCCATCACCAGCATACCGCTGATTTTCGAGCCCAAAATCTTTTGAGCGGTGTTTCACAAACATATCCAGCTCTTCAAAGCTTCCTTCATCAACAAGGAGATCTATTCTTTCCCTGGCGGTTAGTTTTCCTTTATCGTGCTGGCTTTTAATTCTTTCTTTACCACCGCCAAGCTTAGCCTCTTCTTTTTTCTTAAGAAGGTTCTCTATCTTCTCCTGCATATTTTATTTCCTTTCGACAACTATTATACCATTAGATTTGCAGTTACAAAGAATAATTTATGGTTGTAAGTGATTCCACTGTTTCAAATGCATCTTCTATTTCATTTTTGAGCATGGTAAATTTTTCCGATTTATGATCATTTAATTGCGATTTATCCTTTTTATCAATTTCTATTTCTTTAATTATTCTACCCGGTTTCTTACTCATTAAAATGATTTTATCCGAAAGTTGAATTGCTTCAATAAGATTGGTTGTTGCTAAAATAAAATTTTGTTTTTGATATGAAGATATTTCATTCAGCAGTTTATAAATTTCTTCCCTGCTCTCTTTATTCATTTGTTTGAATGAATCATCAATTAAAATAAGAGAAGTGTTTAAGGCTACCGCTCTGGCTAAAGAAATTCTGAACCTGAATCCAAGGCTTTTATTATTCGGATAGTGATCTTCATAACCGGATAATCCAACAAATGAAAAAAGATTAGGTAAATTATATTTCTTTTTTTCAGAAAGATTTAATCCAAATTCTATATTTTGCTTAACATTTAACCAGGGAAATGAGGATGGATTCTCCGGGATTAATGGAATTCTTTCTTTCTTTTCAGAACCATTATAATATATTTTCCCGCTTGATTGTTCACTTATTCCAGATATGATTTTCAATAAAGTTGATTTACCAGAACCAAAAGGTGCGAGTATTGAAGTAATTGTTCCACCGTCAGAAGCAGGAATTTCAAAGCTGATATCTTTAAGAACATTTATCTTCAAACCAGCTTCTGATGAATAAGTTTTATTGATTGATTCTAATTTAAGCAGACTGTTTTGATTCAATTCAACTCCAAAAAATAAATTTGTTCCTGATATATTTTAAAACAAGAGTTCCGAGATAAACAGTTAAACCGGTTATAAGAAAAACTGAAAATATTGCCGAGAGGTCTTTATAATCAAGTGCCTGCCTGAATATCACACCTAATCCTAAACCTCCTTTTATAAATTCAAAGATTATTAGCATTGACCAAAGATAAAAATGAAGATTAAAAATATGTTCCGAAAGCTCTGGCTGAACATTTTTCCAAATTATAAGTTTAGTTAATTTATTTTCACCTAACCCCAGAGATTGAGCTGAGAGAATATATTCTTTATCCACATTTTCAGATTCATTCTGAAATTTTATCATTATCGAAGTGAAAGCTGTGGTAAATGCAAAAATAAATTCAACGAATTCTGATTCGGGAAACCAGAATATTAAAAGTAACCCTATAATTATTCCCGGCAGGAATTCAGAAAACCATTCAAGTGAATTAATGAAGAGAGAAATGAAATTATTTTTTTCTATCAAATAGGGAGATAAAATTTTTACGGAGAAAAAAGCAAGAGTAAGTGATATATAAATAACACTAATGGTGGAAAGAAAATTTATAAGCAGATCATAATCAGTCCAGAGTGAGCCGAATGATTCTATTACAATTGAAGGTTTGGGAAGAACCTGGTTGACAGGAAGTACAAACTCAAATAATAATATCCAAAGAACTAAGTAAGTAAAAAGAAAATAATAAATTTTTGTGAGATGGCTTTTTCTAATATTCATTAAAGATTAATTTCAAAAAGATATAGGAATATATCTATTGAGATTAATTATATCAATAAATCGAAGAGAAAAGAAATTTTTATTAACTAATAAAATAGTTACCTGGGCAGTCCGATTGCGAATTTCTCTTCAACAGGATAATAGTAATTCTTGCTCACATGCCCACTTCACCTTGGAGATATTTTTTAAACTGATCCAGAGAATCTGCTTCCCATAGACAAAAAGCTGTAGCCATATCGGCAGTTGGGTAAGAACTATGGAGTTTAATTCCTTTAGGTAAGTTGGGAAGTGACTTTTCTGCAATACTCCAGAACTCCTTTGGATTAGAAATAGAATGTTTAACTGATATGAACATAGCGATACTCCTTTTTAGAATTTTTGTTATTGATGAGTACAAGTTAAATGCCTAAAAATAACAGAGAAAAAATCAATAAAAGGAAGTAATTAAACACTTAAGTTTTTAATTGTTGTTTTGTTAATACAAAATCATTTGTAATTGAGTCTCCCATTAACGACAAAAATGAAAAGTGAGCGATACGCTACCACAAATTTAACTCAACAAGAAAAGGATTGTATTTTTTTTCATCACCAATTGTGCTTTCATCACCATGACCGGGGTAAATAATCGTATCATCAGGGAGAGTTAACAATTTTGTTTTTATTGATTGAAGAAGAGCATCATAATCTCCTCCCCACAAATCTGTTCTTCCAATGCTATTCTGGAATAGAACATCGCCGGTTATGCAAAATTTATCATCAGGAAAATAAATACAATATTCACCAGGTGTATGTCCGGGAGTGAAAAGAAAAACAGGTTCAGTTTCTCCCAATTTTAGTTTTAAATCCTCAGTTATAAAATTATCCGGTAAAGGAGGTTTTGCTGTTGCTTCTATTTCCACAAATTCTGTTTGCTTGTCAAAATGCTCAATTAAGGGGATATCCTTTTTAGGAGCGTAATAAGGAACTTTATATTTTTCTTTAACAAAGCTGCATCCAAAAATATGGTCTATATGGCAGTGAGTATTAATAAGATATTTTACAGAAAGTTTATTAGAGGAGATAAAATTCTCAAGCTCTTTTTCTTCATAAGAAGCAGAGCAGCCGGGATCAATAATCATCGTTTCTTTGGAAGATTCATCCCAAAGCAGATAAGTATTTTCTGCAAAAGAGCTGAAAGTAAATTTCTTGATCTTAATCATTTCTTACTAATTTTAAATTTATGTAAAGTCTTATTATAAATTGCCACGACCTTTAGGTCGTGGAGTAATAAGCTCTTTGTTTTTTGGCTTTAGCCACAATTATAGGCTAATTTGGGCTAAAGCCCCATATTAGGTTCTGGTTAATTTACCCCCGACATAAATGTCGGGGCTACTAAAAAACATGCAACTTCACTAGCTAAAATTCTTTTTTATTCTTGAATGAAGTTTCTTGGTATAGTTATTAAAATTATCCTTAGTCTCTTCAATTGAATCCCCGCCAAATTTCATCATAAAAAATTCTGCTAATGTCCACGCAAGCATTGATTCACCGATTACTGCACAAGCAGGAACGGCTACAAAATCACTTCTTTCTCTTCTTGCATCAACTTTTTTCATGGTTTTTAAATCTACACTTTCAATCGGGCTCATCAATGTAGAAATCGGTTTCATTGCCCCTCTAACGATAATTGGAAGTCCTGTAGAAATTCCACCTTCTATTCCACCTGAGCGATTAGTCTTTCTGGTAAGGATCCCATTTTTATAAACAATTTCATCGTGGGATTCCGAACCAAATTTTTCAGCGGATTCAAAACCGGTTCCGATTGAAACAGCTTTAACCGCATTGATAGACATAATTGATTGAGCTATTTCAGCATCAAGCTTTTTATCATAATGAACAAATGTACCTAAACCGACGGGAACACCGGTTGCTGCCACATAAAAAGTTCCTCCGAGTGTGTCTCCCTTTTTCTTTGCAACTTTTATCTTGTCAACAATTTTCTTTTCATGTTTAGAATCCAGAACTCTCACACTGCTTTTATCTGCTTGTAATGATAAACTCCATGCTTCAAAATTCTTTGAAAGATTATTGCTGAAAAGTTTTTCAGCAAAATTATTTTCAGGGTAAACTCCACCAATGCTTTCCACAAAACTGCCTATTGATATTCCAAACTGCGAAAGGAAAATTCTTGCTATTGA
>JAUSIA010000112.1 GCA_030648225.1 Ignavibacteria bacterium
AACTACAATGTCTTCCAAATTGGTAAGATATTCAATCTCGCCGCTACTTAAATATTTGCTGTCCAGTGTATTCAAGTCATGCCCTGCTGATGTCCCTGGAGTTACCGGAAAAATTTCTTTCACTGCCGTTGACGGGTCTTCGAGTGGCGAAACATCAGCGTCTCCCTCTTCCTCCTCTCCCGCAAGCAAATGCCAGTTGGTTATGGCAATTAATCCAGTGCCAGTTATTTTACTTCCAATGTCTTTTTTTTCGGCAACAGAGGTCTGTATAAATCCGTAGATTTCATCTCTGTATGCAGGCGGTATAAATAATTTCGCGTATTTCTTAAAATCCGAAGTTTCAAAATCGCGGGTTCTGTCCTCCTTTTGTTTCCCAAGATATGCGTCCAATAATCTTTCATATACAATCAAGCCCGGGGCAACAAGCAGGAAATTCGTGGAATAGCATCCGCTTGGTTTCTCTTCGTGCCTTGCATTTAAGTACTGCCAGATAAGCAGGGCATTCATTACCCATGTCTTACCAGTGCCGGTTGCCATCTTCATACAGTATTTTGGATGGCTGAATTTGTCCTTTCTCAGATAACTTA
Organism: Ignavibacteria bacterium; assembly: GCA_030648225.1. GTDB lineage: Bacteria > Bacteroidota > Ignavibacteria > Ignavibacteriales > Ignavibacteriaceae > RBG-16-34-14. Next base: position 588 of record JAUSIA010000112.1, read on the forward strand.
AATCCATCTCTGCCAGGATTTCATTGCTTATCATTGAGTACAAATCAAATACGGATTCCGGCTTTAGTATTTCATGCGCATAGATCGTATTTAATATCGCCTGACGTTGTCCTACATGAAAGTTAATGTGACGAGTTTCCACGAAGGCGTCAAAGAACCAGAATCTCAGTAAATCCTGGGTTACAGGGGTTACTTTTGCAAGAAATTCGCCGCTATCCCATGCATTATTGACAATCTTTGTTATTTCCCTGGCGAATTTTAAGGGAATTTCTCTGGTTCCTGTGTTTAAAGATATGGACATTACACAAATTCCTTCTGTTCAGACATATTTAAAGCCACTTCAAGTCTCTTTTCTTTCGGGCACTGATCTGTATTTGTCTAAAATACATCTGGATTCTTCCAATTTCTATCTTAATAAAACTTTACTAACTATCGGTTTGTTAAGTATTTACAGAATTGATATATTCAATTTACTTCTAAATTTACTTCTAAATGCTTCTAATTTACTTCTAAAATTAAGTCAAAATCCAATTAGGTTTTTTATTTGGTCCCGTGTTTTTAATGCTTTTATCTTTCTTAGACATTTCGTAAATTAAATTCTTAACTTTATTTTGTTTCTGTTTTTCATCTAAGACATTAGATAATTTATCCATCAACAGCTTATCTATATCCCGCCTGCTTGCGCTATCATATTTTTTTATGAATTCAAATATCATTTTCTTATAATGTTCATCATCAAAAGCACGGTTTTTGATATAACTTGCCTTGTCCCCTGTAACAGCGGCAATTTTTGCTACTACAAAGAGATTAGGATACCTTCCTTCAATAAGTTTTTGAGCTTTTAATATTTTGAATTCGTCTTTAGTAAGTTTCTCTTTTTTCTGTACCTTATCCAGATAAATAACCGTTTTAAGGTCTAAATTTGTATTATTGATAAGCATTTTTGTATAGTTTTCATCAAGCACTTTTCCAAGAATTCGAACCTTGACCTTGTCAGGCTCACTTAAATCATAGTCAGGCATTGGAAAATGGCGATTCCGCTGTAAGGTAAACATCTTTTTGATACCGCTGCCAATAGTGTCTATCATGTTCAGGTTAACCATGGCATTCACTAAAAATTGATTTCTGTAATATTCCTGAGGGGCATTCTGTTCAATTACCTTTTCTATAGAACCGGGTATAAAACTACCAAGATTCGCAAAAATCAACTCATCGGGTTTTTCCATAACATGGATTCTCCCCTTTAATTCATAATCCTGGTGTGCAATGCAATTATGCAACGCCTCACGAATTACGTAAGGTTCATATTGGGTAATTTCAGTGGGAAATAAGGTATTATTAAGCAGATAGCGATATTTCAGGTTGCGAATTTTATTGTAAACTGCATCCGAATTTAGCAGAAAGGGTGGTCCAAAATGCTCATAATCCTTTTCCAAATCATTCTCGCCTTTCAAAATCCAGGTAATTTTGGCTACAGAAGGACTGAGAAAATGTTCTGATTCTTCTTTGCCCAAAAGAATAATTGCCGTTCTTGTTATTTTATCGTGGATTGTTATTTTCGCTTTATTAAGAAAAACAACATCATCCCATTCATTTACTTCCGGTCTTTTTTGCGGGGATTTTTCCTTATATTTTTCACGGGCTTTGATAATTGCATCCTTGTTCAAGTCATGAATAGTTGCTCCATCGCAAATTTGTGCCGACCAGTCGTAGGTCTTAACCTGATTGCGAATTTGTTCTATTTCTTGTAAGTTCAAAGCACCAATAGACTGACCGTCCCTGCCGTAATAATGCCCTTCCCATGCAATTGGAATTCCCTTTGGAGCAGCAGGGATTTGAAACATAATTACCCGTCCTTTGGGCAAATGAAGTTCGTGGATTTCCATAAATGTAATGCGGTTGGTGGTTTTGTTGGCTATTCCCAGTTTTAAACTGTCCAGATTATTTCTATGAGGACGGTAGTGGGTACCAACAATATTTCTCGTTTTATTATCTATACCAAAAATTAGCCATCCGTACGGTTTACCTTTAAGATTTGCTTCGTTACTTAAAGCAGAAAAATATTCACCCAGTTTATTAAAATCATAATTATCTTTTGCTTCTTTAAACTCCAGCCACTCGGTTTCTGAAGGTAAAGCCAGGAATTCATCCAGTAATTTCTTAAGCTCATCTTCCGTCATAACATTATCTCTTCAAAATACAGCGGCAGAATTACTCTATTTCTTTGCTCTCAGCTTTTTTAAATATAAAAGTTCATTATTCTTTAATGAACTTTACGTTATATTCTCTATCTCCTTCATTACCACACTCTCGAACCCAAACACGTCAACTGTCTTTACGCAAATTTTTCTTTTATCTTTAATCTTGGGTACTTTTAATTTTGCTTCGAGAATAACGTGGTGTGGGTCTGAATCATTCGATGTATTATCACGATAATCCTGCCATTTGCTCCTGA
>JAUSIA010000113.1 GCA_030648225.1 Ignavibacteria bacterium
TTATTCTGCGCGATCTTGCCAAGGTTAAAAATGATTCCATAAAGAATGTAAAGAAGTAAAGGATTTTTAGGAAAGATTAAACGTCTCACCGATTCTGTTCAGACCAACATTAATTTTATATTTGCTGTAAGAATCCATTAACCATTGACACGGTTCATCAATCGGTTCTACACCCTGCTTAAATGTATTGCAATGCATTGGGACAAAATAATCAGCACCGATCTGTTCTGAAGCCATAATTAATGCTTCTTCAGGATTACAGTGATTATGTCTCCAGGGATTATAAGCACCTATAGACATTAAAGCTATATCAACAGGTTTTTCAAGCACACCTACAAGCTTTTCCGAGTAAGCCATATCGCCCCCGAAGAGAATTCTCTTACCGTTCTTTTCAATCAGGTAAGCATTATAACTTCTTCCATCAATCATAAATCCTTTTGAACGATCTTTCTCCCAGGGATATCTCCATCCGAAATGTTTTACCTCAAGTGCTTTAAATTTTATTCCAATAACTTCTTTCTCTTTTCCCCAGTCAAGCTCACTCAGGGATTTCCATTCCAGATCTGAAATTACATCACTGGTATTATATGCAGTAATACAATCAATCATTCCGGGATATTTGTCTGTAAGACATACAAGAGTTTTATAATCCATATGATCCATATGAGCATGAGAAATAAGCACAAGATCAGGTTTCGGTATTTCATCAAGCTCAAGTGCAGGAAGTGTGTAACGGTTCGGTCCGAATACAAGTCCGAAAAAATAAAGCCCTATTCTTTCAAACAATACTGGATCTGTAAGGATAATAGTCCCAAAAAAGTTAATTAACATTGTAGAATGCCCGATCCAGGCGATATTGATTTCTGTATCTTTCCATAAACTGGGTGAAGGCTTTGTCCCGGATTCAATAAGTTTTGTTTTACCAAAAGACTGAACCCGGTTTAAAAAGAATGGTGGAAGCAGAATTGTACTTATAACAACAGCAAATCCCCGTTTAATAAAATTTCTTCTTTTAATTTTAATCATTGGATGGCAAATATTAACAGATCAAATGTAATTACCGAGTCAAAAATTTGTATCATCATTTTGTCATCCCGTCCCGCATTTGCGGGATCGGAATCTTGCGTTCGAAAAAGATGCTGAAATCACCGCCAAGGCGGGATCCCGCCAAAGGCGTGGACAGTTCAGCATGACATAAAGTGCGATACTAATATCAGAAGGGGTATTTAAACTGTTTGAAGAACTTCGCTTTTTTTCCTTTCTATTGCTTTAATTAAATCTCTGTAAGAATCCGAAAAAAGAACAACCCCATCATCAGTTAGTTTTCTCGTAACTACTTCAAAGTCAATTCCAAGATCTGCAATCTGCTTCATTTGTGATTTTGCTGTTTCAAGATTTGTTTCAATTCTGTCTGCAGGATTTCCATGATCCCTGTATGCATTAAGTGTTGCTGGAGGGAGTGTGTTAATAGTATCTCTTCCGATTAATTCTTCAACATAAAGAACATCCGAATACTCAGGATTTTTTGTGCTTGTGCTTGCCCAGAGTAATCTCTGTTTTTTAGCTCCGGCTTTCTCTAATTTCTTAAATCTCTCAGAACCGAAAAACTCTTTAGTTTTCTGGTAAACAAGCTTTGCATTTGCAATTGCAAGTTTACCCTGCAGGTCTTTGTTTCCTTTTGCCTGAAGTTCCTTATCAACGGCTGTATCAATCCTGCTTATAAAGAAGCTGGCAACCGATGAGATATTTTTAATTGATTCACCTTTATTAACTCTGTCTTCAAGTCCGCTTATGTAAGCATCTACAACCTGTTCATAAACTGTGGGTGAAAAAATAAGAGTAATATTAATAGAGACACCTTCAGAGGTCATTTTACGGATTGCTGGAAGACCTTCCTGCGTGGCAGGAATTTTTACCATAACATTCGGTCTGCCGACTTTTTTATTTAGTCTTGCAGCTTCAGCAATTGTTCCTTCGGTATCGTAAGCTAATTTAGGAGAAACTTCAATGCTGACAAAACCATCGTAACCATTTGTTTTATCATAAACAACTTTTAAAACATCTGTAGCATCCTGAATATCTTTTATCGCAAGAATATCAAAGAGATCACCTGCACTAATTTCAGGGTTGCGGGATAAAATTTCTTTTATCTGATCATCATAAGCGTGTCCGCTTCCCATCGCCTTCTGAAAGATTGACGGGTTTGAAGTAACACCTTTCAGTCCAGCCTTATCAACAAGCATTTTTAATTCACCTTTTATCAGCATATCTCGGTTGATATTATCCAGCCAAATACTCTGTCCAAATTTTTCTAACTCAATCAATGGATTTTTCATTGTAGTTTCCTTTTTAGTTTTCCTAACAATTCAATTTTAATTAATGAAATATAAATCAAAAATACAATTGATACAGTGATAAAAAAGAGGAATGAGAGGACATTGATAGGAATATTATTAATTATGGAGATCATCCCTATAGACACATACATTTTCTCTATAATGTTTACTACTTTTGTATACAATAAAAAAAGGAAAGAAATAAATGAAAATTTACAAAGATGAAATAGAAGGATTAAAATTAGAATTAACTGATATTCAAAATGAGATACAAACAATTCAATTTTTAATAAAACAATGCTTTTTTGATATTGATCAGATGCTTGTAGAACAACAAAAAAAATTCGCTGATGAAGAAACGCGAAAAAGACTTGGGTTGCATATTGCTAACGATGAAAGCAAAATAAAAATATTTGAATCTATAGTTTATAGGCTCAGAAAAGAGGAATCGAGATTATTTGATAGATTAATAATTTGTTCTTGGTATTATAATGTTAGACAAATTATAAAAACAAAAAAAATGAATGGCGATTTCTATTCATCTTCAGATGAGAATGAATATACTATTTATGATAGGGTTGGGATGAAGTTGAAAAGTTGATCGAAGAATTGCATATTGAAGAAAACCTTAAATCAGAATTATTTCTTGGTGTTTCAAAAATGGAAAATGAAATAAGACAATTAAAGAAAAAAGGTTATAAAAAATTATATTGTGATACAGCTGAATTAGAACTTTTGAATAAAAAGAAAGAGTGGTTAATAAAAGAAAAGAATATAGATAAGCTATATGAAGTTATTGATAAAAAGCTGAAACAAGATCTTGCTTATATTATAAAAAAAGATGCATGGAATAAAATAGACTTGTAAAAAATATAAAATCATCATTTCTTAACTCCACAACACCTTCCCCGGCATTCAGAAATTTAAACATATCCAGTCTGGACATTGATGATCTGAAATTAAACCTTATTAATCTGAAAAAAGGTGAGATACTTTTTCGCCAGGGAGATCCTGCAAACTCAATTTACCTGGTTATTGAAGGTGAAATTAACCTGATAAAAAAGCAAACCTTTGGAAAAACTCATTCCCTGTTATCTAAAAACAATTTTTTTGGTCATGAAGAATATTTCCTTAAAACTAACAGGAACTCCATCGCAATTGCACTTAAGGATTCACGTATTGCCGAACTATCGAAAGAAAATATTGAAATAATTCTTTCCCGGGACAGTTCAGTTTTAAATAATTTAAAAAAATCCATGCTGGATCTCGATTCAGCAAGTATAGATAATTTTGAAAATGCTATTGAAGAATTACCCGATTGTGCCGAAAAAATGCTTTCAGACTTCCCGATGGAATTAACTGCAAATAATAATAATGGGAATTCATTACCTGGTTCTGCGGATGATAACTCAACTACACCGGAGCGCGATATGTTCGTTAACAAAATTGATCTAAAAAAAATCGAATCCGGGATAAATAAAATTATAAATAATATAAATGAAAACATGTCTCTTTTAGAAAAAGAAAAAAGCAAAGTCCGGGAAGCAGTTTCGGGGTATGAGATTGATAATAAAAAACTGCTGGATGAAATTGAAAAACTGAAAGAGCAGGAAAGAAGATTCATCAGTTTAGATAAAGAGAAAAATGAATACATTCTGAACCAATCCCATAAAATTGCGGAATATGAAGAGTCATTAAAGAATTATAAGAAAGAATTATCTAAGAAAGAGGAAACCACAAATAATTTTATTCAGGAGATCGGAGAGCTTTCTGAAAATGTATGGCAGAAACAATCTGAAATTAATGAACAAAACAAAGTAATAATTGAATTAAATGATGAAATAGTTGCTTTTAAAAAATCATCTGAAGAGTTTACAAACAAGGAAAATGATTTCAATGAGAAAATTTTTGATCTTAAATCCCAGCTCTCCAAAGTTAATAGTGAATTAAGTTCACTATCAGAAGATGTTAAAGAAAAAAGCAGGAAGGTTGAAATAAAAGAAAAAGAAAATTCAGATATTCAGAAAAACCTTGAAGAGTTAAAGAATACATTAGAGAAGAGAAATAATAAAATAAACGATCTTGAGAATCTTCTTGCCCGGTTAAAGAATGAATTATCAGAATCACAAAAGTTAAAAGAAGAATTTAATTCACTTAAAACTGAGCTTATTTCAAAAAATAATTCATATAATGAACTAAAAAATGAGAATAGCGCCCTATCCGAACAAATAAAAAACCTCAAACTTCAAATTGAAGAAAACAAAAACGAAAGCAACACCCTGTTAAAGGTGAATGATGAATTAAATCAATTAAAGTCTGAGGCAGAAAAATATAAGAATTGCATCAAGGAAAAAGATAAATTAATTGAGGAGCAAACAGAAAAGTTTGAAAATCTGAAATTAACCAAATCTGCAATAATCAAAACACTCACTTCAACAAAAAGTAACTATGAAGAATTAAAAAGAAAGATGATCAAATTGCCGAGTTAGTGAGTAAGCTTGAGGATATACAAAAATCTTTGGAGGAAAAAGCCTTTCTTGAGAATCAGCATGTAGAAACAATAGAAAATCAGGCACAAAAAATTGCTGAGCTTGAAGTATTGGTTAATGATTCTAAAGTAAAAAGTAATAACCAGGTGGTCGTAAAAGAAGAAAGTATTTTAAAAGATGATTCGCCTGAAACTGATTCTGAAGAACAAGTTCAATCAAATGAGAATGAAGAGATATTTTCAAAATGTAAATTAATAACATCTAAGTCGGCTAATTCATTTATGTCGGATAATAGTTTTGAACATTTCCAGTATTCCGATATACATATAGTAAATGTAAATCTTACAAGGGCCACAATGGATATGGCATCTACATTTAATAAATTCCTTCAGGAAATAATTAGTAAAGAAAGAAACAAAATTATAGTTAACTTATCAGATTGTGAATATATTGATTCAAGCATTCTTGGTGTACTTGTAAGCAGCTTAAAAAAAGCAATAACCTTAGATGGTGAATTAAAAATTGTATGGCGTGATCAAAATGAATATTCAATGTTCTCTCTTACAAAGATGGATAATATATTCCGGATATTCAATAATCTTAAAGATGCTGTAAATAGTTTTTCATAGGTCATCATCGTTAGTAACGAACTGTCCCTGTAACCCATAGTTTTAACTCCTTAAAACTTTTCCCGACATTATACCCGTATGCTCACCATTATTGATTACAACTTTGCCATTAACAATAACATAAGGAATTCCTTCGGGATATTGATGGGAATTTGTAAACTCAGCTTTATCCTGAATTTTTTCGTAATCAAATAAAACGACATCTGCTGCGTTGCCTTCCAAAAGTCTTCCTCTATCCGAAAATCCAATTTTATCTGCGGGCATTGAGGTCATCTTCTTAATCATTTCTTCGAGCGAACAGATTTTTCTTTCTCTTACATATTTTGCTATTGCTCTTGGGAAAGTTCCGTATGCACGGGGATGAGCTATGCTTTTATTCATAGGCGGATATGGAGCATGAGAGCCTGCATCGGAAGCGATCATTACCCGCGGATGAGCAAGTATTTTTTCTGTTGAGCTCTCGTCCATTCCAAACCCCATCATCATAACCTGGTTTTCAGATCCCAAAAGAATTTCCACTATAGCATCAAAACCATCTTTACCTTCTTCTTCAGATATCTTTTTGATTGTTTTCCCCTGGTATTTTTCTTTCAACTCATTCCGGGAAATGCTCGATATTAAAACTCCATCCCAGTCACCATCAAGATTAGCAACTTTCTTTTCTGTGTAATCTTTCATTTTTTTAAGGTCAGATTTATCCTTCAATCTTTGGAGAAATTTTTCTGTACCGCCATCTCTTGCCCAGAGAGGGAAAAGGTTAGAGAGGTTTGTATGATAAGCAACGTAAGTATATCTGTCTGCATGAACTTCAAGTCCATCTTGAATTGCTTTATCCATTTTAGCAAGAGCTTCATCTGCTTTATGCCAGTTTGATTTACCTGAAACTTTTAGGTGAGATATTAAGAGACGAGAGCCGGATTCTTTTGCAATCTTAATTGCTTCATCAATTGCTTCCAGAACTGTGTTATCTTCATTTCTCATATGAATTGAATAGATCCTGAATTTCTCCGGTGCTGCTTTACAAAGTTCAATCAGCTCTTCTGTTGATGCAAAACTTCCGGGAGTGTATTCAAGTCCTGTTGAAACTCCAATAGCTCCTCCACTGATAGCTTTGGCAATTTCATCCTGCATTTTCTTTAATTCATCAGAAGTGGCGGGACGATCATCAAGTCCAACGACAAATTCCCTTACGGTTCCCAAACCGACCATTGTTGCCATGTTTACAGAAAATTTTCTTGAAGAGAAATAATCGAGAAATACTTCAAGTGTTCTCCAGGATAATTCTTCACCATACTCTTCTTTAAAGTTTTTAAGGGTTATATCTAATTCCGGTCCGCCTAAAGGTCCCCATGAAAAACCATCCTGACCTGTAATTTCTGTTGTTACACCCTGCCTGATTTTGCTTTCAGCTTTTGGATTGATAATAAGATCTGAATCAGTGTGTGAATGGATATCTATGAAACCGGGTACAACCTTTAAACCTTTTGCATCAATGATCATATCTGCTTCAGCATCTGACAAATTTCCAATTGCTATAATTTTTCCATTTTTAATACCGAGATCGGATATAAATTCTTTTTTTCCTGTACCATCTATGATGCTGCCTTTCTTTATAAGAATATCAAATCCCTTTGAGGGCATAAAAATATTTGGAGTTGAAGAGAAGCCAAAAAGTAATCCTGATGCACTTAGAAGTGAAGAGCTTTGAATGAATTTCCGCCTGTTGATCTTTTTCAT
>JAUSIA010000122.1 GCA_030648225.1 Ignavibacteria bacterium
AACTAAGTGACTATTAAGAAAAGTATTTTTTTAATCCTTTTATCAGCATTTGTATTTTTTAACTGCAGTGATGAACCGACATCAATTGGAATTGATCTTCTTGGAGATGATTTAATCAATTTAATAACTATAAATTCAAACGATGATTCATTAACACAAACATCATCATACTTTCATCGTGAAGATGTAAAATTAAGTTCTTCAGAAAGATTATTGCTTGGCATAAGTGATAGTATAGAAGCATCAATACTCATTAAATTTGAAACTGCATTAGCAGATTCTATAAAAGAAGATATTCTTGAAATAACAGTAACAAGTGCCGTTATGGAGTTTCAGCAGTTTTACAGGTTTGGGGAAGAAATGGCTCCTTTCGATTTTACTGTTCATAAAGTAACATCGAACTGGTCTGTTGGTTTTACTGAAGATAGTATTACGGGTCTTCTCTATGAAGCAGAAAATTTGTTAGAATCGAAAGATATTAACGATTCAGTAACTTCAGTTACATTAATTAATCAGCTACTTATGGATTGGCTTAGAATTACTGTTGATACCGCTCTTTCGGGAAATAATGGAATTTATATTAAACCTGCTGATGGTACTCAAAAAGTGTTGGGTTACCAGGCATTAACAAGCAGCTTTATAGATCTGCCAATAGTAAAAGCTGTTATTGAAAAACCGGGAGCCTATACAGATACTATAACTTTTATCAGTACTTCAGATCTAACAGTAATGCAGGGAAGTATTCCATCCGTTTCAAGTGGAAATATCCCTATTAGAGCAGGTTATGTAATCGATGGAAGATTATTTTTTAATTTATCTCCAATACCTGAAGAAGCAGTTATAAATAAAGCAGAATTAATTTTAACTATTGATACATTAGAAACTAAAGTTGGTTCATCTTACACAAATTCACTCCAGGCTTATTTTCTTTTTGATAGTACAAACACCGATAGCATATCTTCTTCTTCTATAACATTATCAAGAACAGGAAATACATTTACAGGAAATATAACTCCTTATGTAAACATATGGCTTGAAAATAATAATCATGGCCTGCTATTATCGCCAACTAGCACATTCACCGGAGTTGAGCTTTTTGTTATAAAAGGAAGTGATGCTATTACAGACAAACCCTTATTAAAAATAACCTATACAGAATTAAAATAATGACAAAGCTGATTATATCTTTTACTTTAGTATTATTTGCCTGCCTTCCGCTTTATAGTCAAAGCGGATCGGCATATACAAGATTAGGAATAGGTGATTTAGAGTATACTAATTCTGCCAGAAGAACGGGGATGGGACAATTAGGTACATCTGTCGCTGATGAGAATTTTATTAACTCATTAAATCCTGCAAGCTGGTATAAAATAAACAGAACACGAATCGAGTTTGCAGTATATTATAACGGAATGTTTATATCAGATAATAATAACAGCGGCTATTTCGGTGAAATGGAATTCTCCGGATTTTCTATGGCATTTCCTATAAGTGAATTGTATGGTATTACTGCTTCAGCAGGATTAGTTCCTTTTTCCAATGTTAGTTATGAGATAAAAGAATCATTCCAAACCCCGGAACCTTATGATGTATCTTACAATGGATCAGGTGGTCTCTCTAAAATGTTTGCAGGAACATCCTATAAGCTTCCGTTCGGTTTGGTGCTTGGAGCAAATTTTGATTATTACTTTGGAAATCTTGTTTATAAATCCAGAATAGATTTTATTAATTCCACAACATCTTTTGCTGAATATGAAAACAGGTTTAATCCTAAGGGTGTGGGGGGAACATTTGGTTTCATAAGTCCGGATTTTTCATCTCTTATTGATACTAATTCTATTAGTGAATTCAGATTTGGTGCTTCAGTATCATATTTAGGTTCATTAGATCTGGATACACTTTTAATTTCACGATCATCAACAGGTATTGATACAATCAATTCCGGCAGAGGTGAAATGGAAGTGCCATTAAGATTTACGGTTGGTGCTAATGTTATCTTTAATAAAAATTATTTGATAAGTTTGGATTATGCTTTTCAACCCTGGTCTGAATTTAGAATAAACAATGTGGAACAACCCGGCTTACGGAATGCACAAAAATTTAGCTTAGGTTTTGAATACCATCCTTTGAACGAACCTGGAATTACATTCTGGGAACAAATAATCTGGCGTTCCGGCTTAAGCTTCGAAGAAACTCAGTATATGATAAACAATGAAGGTATTAATCAGTATTCAGTTTCAGGCGGTTTTTCACTACCTATAAGTTTTGGAAATACACTTGATCTTGGTGTTCAATATTCGATGAGAGGAACAAATAATTCTAACCTTATAAAAGAAAATATTATCAGGTTAAACGTTGGAATTAGTTTCGGAGAACTCTGGTTTATACGTCAATCATATTAAAGAATTAAAACAAAGGTTCCTTAACAAACATTTTAGAAGATATTAATTAAGGTTTCAGAGCAAAAGTTCTGAAACCTTTTTTATTTTATTTGAAAGCAGAATGGATTTAAGTTAAATTTCTAATTATCAATTAAAAATTTAGTTGTCTT
>JAUSIA010000130.1 GCA_030648225.1 Ignavibacteria bacterium
AAAAAATTTACTTTATAAATGAAAAAAATTCTTATTGTATTTGGCACTCGTCCTGAAGCAATTAAACTTGCACCTGTTATTAAAGAATTAAAGAAAAGCAGGAAGTTTAAGGTTGTTTTATGTTCTACAGGGCAGCATAATGAAATGCTAAAGCAAATGAATAGTTTATTCGGAATTAAAATTAATTATGACCTCGGTATAATGAGATACAATCAAAATCTTTCTAATCTTACAATTGAAGCATTAAAAAAAATCCAGCCAGTATTTAAAAAAGAAAAACCGGATTTATTAATTATTCAGGGAGATACAACAACTGCTTTTGCTGCATCACTTGCAGCTTTTTATAATAAAATTAAAGTTGCTCATGTTGAAGCGGGTTTAAGAAGCAATAATATTTACAGCCCTTTTCCTGAAGAGATAAACAGAAAAATAATTTCCTTAGTTACAGATTTTCATTTCGCACCAACTCAAATGGCAAAACAAAATCTTTTGAATGAAGGAATTAATTCAAACAAAATCCGGGTCACAGGAAACACCGTGATTGACGCTGTTCTTGAGATAAGAGGCAAATTAAATGACAGCATTATTTCAAAAGAAATAAAAAAGAAGTTTGAATCAGAATCTAAAAAGCAATTTATAAATGATAAATATATTTTGATAACAATGCATAGAAGAGAAAAGTTTGGTGAAAATCTTAAGAAAATATTAATTGCACTTAAAGAACTGGCAGGAGAAAATCCGGATTATAAATTTGTCTTCCCTGTTCATCTCAACCCGAATGTAAAAAACCCGGTTAGGAAAATCTTAAGAGGTATTAATAATTTTCTTCTTCTTCCTCCTGTTGATTATTTGTCTTTTATATATTTAATGAAGCATTGCCGTTTCATTATTAGTGACTCAGGCGGTGTACAGGAAGAGTGTTTTATCTTTAAGAAACCTATTATAGTTCTCCGTGAAAACACCGAAAGAAATGAAGCAATTAATGCTGGCTATGCTTTTCTTGCAGGGCATTCTCCGGAAAGAATAAAAAACCTTTTTTACAAGATCGATAAGAAAATTTCAAAAAGATATAATTTCTTTAGTAAGAAAAATCCTTTTGGAGATGGTAAAGCTTCACAAAGAATCGCAAGGATTATTGAAAACAAACTGGTAACATAGTTTGAATAAAAATCTTCGGAACACACTATCTCTTTTTTCAATGGATTTAGCCATGAAGTTCATTGGATTTTTAGCTACAGCCTATCTCGCACGTGTTCTCGGTAAAGCAGGATTTGGAGCAATTAATGTTGGGTTATCTGTTTTAAATTATGCTTCGGTCCTCACAACCGGAGGTTTAGTTATACTTGGTACAAGAAAAATTGCTGCAAACCAGGACTCAAATGTTATCACCGGGGAAATATTTTATGGAAGACTTACTCTTTCAATAGTTGTATTTGTTATTGTGGTTGCTGTTACTTTTATTCTTTCCGGATTTTCTGAAATCAGTTATATAATACTCGCTTATATTTTCTATTTATTTCCAACTGCTTTTATGCTTGAATGGTTTTTTGTCGGGATACAAAAAATGGAAACAGTAGCTTATGCAAGAATAATTGGTACTGTTGTATATCTATTTCTTGTTTTTGTAATTGTCAATGATAGAGATGATGCTGTTTTAACCGGTGTGGCATATTCTGCAGGTGGAGTAGTGACAGCATTATTTTTTATCTCTTTTTATAAAAAAGCAGGCTATTCATTTCATCTTGAAAAAAGCAAAAAACATTTCCTGAAAACTTTAAAAGAATCTTTCCCTTTGGGAATAGCTTCTTACATTTCTCAATTCTTAGCTATTTTTCCCATAATATATATAGCTTATATTTCAGGTAATTCTGAAGCAGGGGTTTTTAGTGCAGCACTTAAAATGGTTGGCTTGTTTCTAATGTTTGACAGGATTTTTGTTACAATTTTCCTACCGAAGATTATTAATGTTATTTCTACAAGAGAAAGCTCGCTTGAAGAGATATTTAATATTGTCTTAAAAATAAATGTATTTATAACATTAGCTGCTTCATTGTTTTTATTCCTATGCAGTGAGCTTATTATTATTAAAGTTTTCGGGAGTGATTATTCGGAAGCTATTTTTATTTTCCGCCTGCTGCTAATTTATTTTGTATTTACAATTATAGATTCTGTCTTTGCTAATACTCTTATCGGTTTGATGAAAGAAAAAATCTATACTTTTTCACTTTTAATTGCGCTGATAATATTTCTTATTCTAACGTTTACCCTTACACCTTTCATAGGTGAATATGGGGTTATTTATTCATTTACAATATTGAACTTTATTTCCCTCTCTTATATGATTTATTTTCTCAAGAGGGATATTAAAATAAAAATAACAAGATTTATCATTGTTCCTGTATTATTTACGACCCTTGTTCTGTTGTTTTTAATATTCTTACAAGCGTCACTTTATATAGAATTACTTATTGCAGCTACCCTTTTCATTCCCTTGCTTGTTTTGATAATGAAAGTTGGAAAAGATGAAATTAATTTTATTAAACGGATTTTCATTTGAATCTTAAAACTGGAGTTACAAAAAAACTCCCATACTGGGATTGTATACTTGAACAGATCGGATTACCTTTCTCAGAGATTGAATGGAAGACAAATTTTTTACAGGAATATGCTGTTATTATTGTCAATTCGGTTTTAACCGAAGAAGAAATAAGATCAGTATTAAACTATGTAGAAAGTGGAGGGAGTCTTCTAATAGAAGCAGATTTTGTCAGAGGAGTTTTAAAAACAAAAAAGGTTTATATAAAATATCTTTTTTCTCGTGAAAAAATATTTGGGTATCATTTTCCTTTAATAGATTTGTACAGAAACTGCACGGTTACAACAAAGGCAAATGTCTTTAATAATCAGGAAGGGGTACCTGTTGTTTCCTCTTTTATGCTCGGTTTAGGAAATATAATAGTTATTCCGGATAATTTTCTTTCAGCGATATTTGATACAAGAGTTTTGAGAAAGAATTTTTATTCTTCTATAAAAAAATTACCATCCGAAAGAGTATCAAAAGTATCCAAAGGAAGTATATATCATTTCATAAGAGCAGCGCTGGAACGCCTTTATCATTTGAGGGATCTTCCTTTTATTTCTTTGTGGAATTTTCCGGGCAGTTCTAAAAATATTTTCGCATTTAGAATAGATACTGATTTTAGTTCGAAGGACCAGGTTAATTTACTCTATAAAACTTTGAGAGATAATAATATTAAAGGAACATGGTTTGTAGAAACCCAATCGGCTGAAGATTGGATAGGTATGTATTCTTCATTTAACGACCAGGAAATTGGAGTTCATTGTTACAGGCATAGAGTTTTTAAATCATATAAAAAAAATTACAATAATTTTAAAACAGGAATAGAAGTATTAAATAAAGCATCAATATTCCCAAAAGGAATTGCATCTCCTTTTGGCGAATGGAATGAATCCTTCAGTAAAGCAGCAGAAGATATTGGTTTTGAATATACTTCAGAATTTTCGTACACCTATGATAATCTTCCTCATTTTTCAAATTATGAAAATGGATTGAAAAATATTATCCAGGTTCCGGTTCATCCTATTAGTTTCGGAAGACTTTTTCAGGCTGGATATAACGATAATGAAATGTATAATTATTTTGTTGATGTAATTAATAATAAAATTGCATTGTGTGAACCTGTAATTGTCTATACGCATCCACAAGAGAAAAGATATGAAATACTTAAAAGAATATTTAATTTTGTTGATGAAATGAATCTCTCAAAATATACTTTTAATGAATACTCAACCTGGTGGAAAGAAAGAAGTAAGATTAAATATTCGGCTTCATTTATTAATAATGAATTGAGAACTGAAACTGAAACAAAAGAT
>JAUSIA010000137.1 GCA_030648225.1 Ignavibacteria bacterium
TTTTCTCCAAAGCATGCTTCTAAAGATGCAGAAAAAGTTTTAAGATCTGCTGTATCTAACCTTATGAACAGAGATGAAGCAACAAGAATGGAACCGGGTGATATTTTTGTTAAAGAAGCATTCGTTAACCAGGGACCGACACTGAAAAGAATTTCTCCGGCACCTATGGGACGTGCTTACAGAATTAGAAAAAGATCTTGTCATATAACAATTGTGGTAACCACAAAAGCTTAGGAGGTTTATTGGGACAGAAAACAAACCCTATCGGTTTAAGAGTTGGAATCATCAGAGGTTGGGAATCTAACTGGTATGAAAATAAAAGTTATGCAGGTAATCTTAAAGAAGACGGAAAGCTAAGATCTTACGTAAGAAACCGATTAAAGAAAGCAGGTATTTCCAGGATTGTTATTGACAGAACTTCAAAGAATATAATTTTAACAATTCATACTTCCAGACCGGGAGTTGTAATTGGAAAGAGTGGTAAAGAAATTACCCAGCTTGAGCAGGAATTAAAAGAAATTACTGATAAAGATGTTAAAGTTCAGATTAATGAAATTAAAAGACCTGAACTTGATGCATATTTAGTTGCAGAAAATATTGCAAACCAGCTTGAAGGAAGAGTTTCTTTCAGAAGAGCTATGAAGATGGCAATTACTGCTGCAATGAGAATGGGTGCTGAAGGAATTAGAATAATGTGTGCAGGCAGATTAGGCGGTGCTGAAATGGCAAGAACAGAACAGTATAAAGAAGGAAGAATTCCTCTTCATACTTTGAGAGCAGATATTGATTATGCTTCAGGAAGAGCTGAAACAATTTATGGTTCAATCGGAATTAAAGTCTGGATTTGCCGCGGAGAAATCCTCGGTAAAAGAGTATCTGAATAAAATTATAAATTATAAATTAAAAATTATGAAAGAAAAATTATGAATAACAAATACTTTTTAATTTTTAATTACCGTATAGTTAGGAGTTTACTTATATGTTAATGCCCAAAAGAGTAAAGTACAGAAAAGCCCAGCGCGGAAGAAGAACAGGCAAGGCTTACAGGGGCAGTTCTGTTGCTTTTGGAGATTATGGCTTAAAAGCTCTTGAACCAGCCTGGGTTACAAGCAGGCAGATTGAAGCATGCAGAGTTGCTTTAACCAGGAAGATGAAAAGAGATGGTAAAGTTTTCATCAGGATTTTTCCCGATAAGCCTGTTTCTAAAAAACCTCTTGAAACAAGAATGGGTAAAGGTAAGGGAGCTCCTGAATTCTGGGTTGTGGTTATTAAGCCAGGAAGAATAATGTTTGAAGTTTCCGGTGTTTCCAAAGAACTTGCACACGATGCATTAGGTGCTTGTTCTTATAAACTTCCTATTAAAACAAGAGTTGTTTCCAGACCGGATCTTGCATAAAAGGTATTAAGAAATGAAAATTCATGAAATTAGAGAAACGAAAGATGATGAGTTGATTAAGAGAATTGAGGAAGAAGAAAAAAATCTTGTTGACCTCAGGTTCTCTCATCAGCTTAAGCAGTTAACAAATACTGCAAAATTAAAAATAGCAAAGAAAGATATTGCAAAAATGAAGACGGTTCTTAAAGAAAGAGAACTATCTCAGAAGAAAGCTTCAACGGAGAGTAAAGGTTAATAATGGAAGCACGTAATCTGCGTAAAACAAGGATTGGAATTGTAACCAGCAACAAAATGGAGAAAACAATTACTGTTGCTATAGAAAGAAGAGTTCCGCATCCGATCTATAAAAAATATTTTAAGAAAACTACAAAGCTGATGGCGCATGATGAAAAGAGAGAATGCGGTATTGGTGATAGAGTTAAGATTATGGAAACACGCCCTCTTAGCGCAAAAAAGCGATGGCGTTTAGTTGAAATAGTAAAGAAAGCCAAGTAGAAAGGTAACAGTAGAATGATCCAGGAAGAAACAAATCTTGTTGTTGCCGATAATTCGGGAGCTAAAAGAGTTCGCTGCATAAGAGTACTTGGCGGCAGTGATAGAAAATATGCGAGCATTGGAGATACTATCGTTGTATCTGTTAAATCAGCTTTGCCTAATGGTACGGTTAAGAAAGGTGAAGTTTCCAGGGCTGTAATTGTAAGAACAAAGAAAGAAGTAAGAAGAAAAGATGGTTCTTATATAAGGTTTGATGAAAATGCTGCTGTTCTTATTAACGAGCAGAATGAGCCAAGAGGAACACGTATTTTTGGCCCCGTTGCAAGAGAATTGAGAGAAAAACAGTTTATGAAAATTGTTTCATTAGCACCTGAAGTTTTATAAGGTTTTATTATGAAGATAAGAAAAAATGATAATGTGGTTGTTATAACCGGTAACAATAGAGGAAAGACAGGAAAAGTACTGAAAGTTTTTCCGTCTGAATCAAAAGTAATTGTCGAAGGAATTAATTTAAGAAAGAGACATACGAAACCTAATCAAAAACAACCGCAGGGTGGAATAATTGAAAAGGAAGCTCCGATACAGGTTTCCAATGTGATGCTGCTGGATCCAAAAACAAACGAACCCACAAGACTCGGAGCTAAAATTATTCTTGATGAAAAAACCGGCAAGAAGAAAAGCCAGCGTGTAAGCAAAGTAAGCGGAGAAATGGTTTAAACTAAAATTTTATTTGATGAATAATGGCAGATAAAAAAACTAAAAAAGAAGAAACTCAAAAGAA
>JAUSIA010000146.1 GCA_030648225.1 Ignavibacteria bacterium
TATTTCCTCTTGTAAATAAAGATGGAATGCCGGAAATCTCACAAAGAATAGAAAAAGTTCTCAGGAAAAGTTTTAAAGTATTTTATGATGATAAAGGTGCAGTCGGTCGAAGATACAGGAGACAGGATGAAGCAGGAACACCTTTTTGTATTACAGTTGATACCCAGACACTTGATGATCAGACTGTTACGGTAAGAGAACGAGATTCAATGGAACAGGTCAGAATACGGATTGATAATATTTCTTCTTACCTGAATGATAAACTAAAGTTTTAAGTATGACATTTATTTGACTTTTATTGAATTGAGCGCATATTAAATTTTGCATCTGAAAATTATACAAGATGAAAAGGGAAACAAAAATGAAACTGAAGAAACTAAATTTATTTTTTACAGCTTTAGTAGTTTTGATCTTATCCTATCTCTTTATAGGCGGCGACTGCAGCACTGACAATAATAAAGAAGTTCCACCTCCAATAAATTCAGTTGCAGCACCTGGGACCTTTATTTTTAAAGTAGATGCTATTGCAGGCGGTGATTCAAAAGTGACATTTAGCTGGACAGCATCTTCGGATGAGAATGATTCCGACTTTAAGGGGTATAGAATTATAACAGTAGAATTAGACAGTAATGATCGTGAATCTGTTCATCAGGAACAGGCTTTAAGTAAAACAATAAAAACTCATGTAATTGATCCTTTGGAAAGAAGTAAAAGATTTAAAACTTTTCTTCTTGCTGAATTGAATAATGGTACCAAGAGTGATTCATTGGAAACGGATATTTATGCCGGTGTTTTTTATAATACCGATGGTGAAATAGATTCTTATGTAGATAATAGTTCTTCTATGAGCGGCTTTGGCTGGAATGTTTTAACCGGGGTCGGAACTCAATATCCTTATACCCAATCCAACGCAAGTAAAATTGATCTTCATATAAGAGAACTAGGAAGCGATCCTTATTTCTTTTCTCCTGGCGGCCTTGATCAAGGCTTTAAACTAACAAGGATTAAAAACATTGGTTCAGGTCAATCTGCTTTTGATGAAACTGATTTACCAGAAGCCGATGAAACATTTCTTGCACTTAACCTTGGTGATGTTTATTTAGTTAAGACGCAGGAAGAGTATTATGTTAAAGTTTGGATAAAGAGTATTACTCCCCCTAATGCGATTCAAAATTATTATACTATAACTTTTGATTATAAACTTCAGCCGATTCAGGGTTTAAGGATTTTATAAAAAAAATTTTGCAACTTAAAATGATAGTCAAAGTATAAAAGCGGAGAATTTTTATTCTCCGTTTTTTATTTTAAGAAGGTAGAGCAATAATTAATAAAAACCGTTAAAACGGTTACTAAATTTTTTCTTTTAAGCTAACCCCTGACTTAATTCAGCGGTTATCAAACAAAATAATAAATTAATAATCGTTTTAACGGTTTCAATTGGAACTATGAAATCAAGAAGAATTTTAAATTATATAATTTTACTCATTTGTTTATTTCTTGTAAACCTCAAAGCCCAGGATGCAAAATTTGATTCTCTTGTCTCATCAGGAATAAAACAAATTTACAATATAAAATTTCCTGAAGCTGAAAAAATTTTTAGAAGAGTTATTGCCGATTATCCAAACCATCCTGCAGGAAGATTTTTTCTTGCAATGATTGACTGGTGGAAAATTCTGATTGATCTGGATTCCGAAAAACATGATGAAATATTCTTTCAGAAGCTTGAAGATGTAATTTACCAGTGCGATCAGATACTGAAGAAAGATCCTGAAAATGTTGATGCACTCTTCTTTAAAGGAGGGGCAATTGGTTTCCGCGGAAGACTGAGTGCTTACCGGGATAGCTGGCTTAAAGCTGCTGATGATGGAAGAGATGCATTGCCTATTGTTGAGCGTGCTGCAAGTCTGAACCCAAACAATATAGATGTACAGCTTGGCTTTGGTATTTATAATTATTATGCTGCTGTTATTCCCGATGAATATCCTATGGTTAAACCTTTAATGCTTTTCTTTCCTAAAGGAGATAAGAAAAAGGGACTTGAACAGCTTAACAATACAGCACAAAACGGGAAGTATGCAAAATATGAAGCACAATATTTTCTAATGACTCTTTACTATAATTATGAAAACAATCCTTTCAAAGCTGCCGAGTATGCAGATATGCTTTCAAAGGAATTTCCAGACAATCCTACATTTCAGAGATGGAAAGGAAGAATTGCAGTTAAAAAAGGAGATTATGTTTCTGCGGCATCAGTTTTCCAGAATATTATTGATAAAAGTAAAGCGGGGTTTAATGGATATAGTAATAAAAGGACAAAACGTGAAGCTAATTATTATATAGGGCTTCAGTTTTTTAATGATGCTAAAATTGATTCTTCAATGTATCATTTCAAAGAATGTGAAAAAATTTCAAGAGAGATTGATGAAGAAGAATCGGGTTTTCTTGTTAATGCTGTTTTATACCAGGGGATGATTTATGATTTGCAGGGAAAAAGAAAGGAAGCGATAAAAAAATATGAAGATGTTCTTGATATGGATGAATATGCCAACTCACACAAGCTTGCCGAAAGTTATTTGGAAAACCCTTTTAAGAAGTGAAGGATTGGGTATAAGGTATATGGGTATAAAATCCAAACATCAAAATTCAAATAACAAATAAATTCCATTTTAAAATATCAATACTTCAAACAAGTTTGGGATTTTGTATTTGATTATTTGTGATTGTGTGTTCGTTGTACAAGGCTTTGGCAGGCGGGTTTGATTTTTGGGTTTGTTGATTGAATTTTAATCTATAAAGAAAATTTCAAATATCGTGGCTGGTATTAAAATAAAATGATATTGTTCCCCAATACCTTATACCTTTATACCCTATACCTTTCACAGTGTTGTAGAAACACTAATCCTGTGAAGCTCTCCAATAGCTCCCATTGAAGAGAAACCATAATCAAACCTGTAATCTGAAATAACTGCACCAAGCCCTGCATTAAATCCGGCTATACCGGCAAAAGAACCGATCTTAAGTTCATTTCTTTTTTCATTATCATAACCAAATCTTAATCGAAGAGTTTTGCTTAAAGTAAATTCAGCTCCGACCGTGAAAGCTTTAAATTTTTGGAAGAAATCATCCCGCTCTTCATTAAGCTTATGGAAGTCAAGTGATAATCTTAAAGGAAGATATTCAAGCCTTTTTGAAATTCCGATTACAAAATCGAGAGGTAAATCTTCTTTAGTATTAAAATAAGATGAAAGCTGGGTTCCCACATTTAAAATTGCAAAACCTACATTTATCTGTTGAGATGGAACAGCATAATGAAGTCCGACATCAAACCCAATTGCAGAAGAGGAATATTTCTCTATACCAGAATAAATAAATTTTGCATTAGCGCCATAATAAAAATTTTCATCAAGCTGGTTGGCATAACCAAGTATGAAAGCTACTTCACCTGCTCCAAAATCATCTGTCCTGTTTGCAAATTCATCTGCCCCCACAAAAGAACCATAGTTGATGTATTTAACAGCCGCACCAAATCTTCCTAAATCATTAAACTCAGTTGAATAAGAAACGCTTGCAAGATTAATATCAAGAAGGTGTTTTACAAAAGAGAAGGAGACAGGGTTATCAGTTAATAATTGTAAACCCGCGGGATTATAAAAAATAACATCAGGATCATCATTATTGGAAACAAAACTGCCGCCTAAAGCTCCTGCTCTTGCACTCATATCAAGTCTTAAAAACTCGTATGTGTTCTGAGCTTTTATGTTAAGTGAAACAAAAAATAAAATTAGTGCAATTAGTGGCAGATGTTTTTTCATAAATTCCTCTAAAATTCCGCACCTTATTTAACCATATTAAATAATAAAGGCAAGACCTTTTGGAATGTAGAATTTCTTAAACCGGTTTAGAAAATGTTTACCCGTTTGTGTCCCGCTATGCGGGTTAGCTGGAAGGAAATTTCTCTTTTATATGGTTATAGGTTAACACCTAACTTCAGTTAGGTGAAAAAAAGATAAGCAATGCTAATCTTGATAACCGTTTTAACGGTTTACATTTTCAAATGATCAACTTAAGATTAATATAAAATCTGTAACCCAGCGTACCAGTTTCTTCCCGGTGCAGGTTCGAAATATCTTTCTCCTATCGCATTAGCAACTACCGAACCGTTGTATTCCTTATTAAACAGATTGTTTATTCCTAAGAATAATTCAGCATCAAGGAAATTGAAAATAAATTTATAACCAAGCCTCAAATCTATTTTAAGATAAGATTCATTTATAAAATTATTTTTAGGCGATTGGCTTCCAGGTGGTGTTCCGTTAAAATCATTTGTAAAATATTCATCGCCCCAATGAAGTTTTACTTTACACTGAATTCCTGTTTGATTCAAGTACTCAGCTTGAAAATAAAAACTTTGCTGAGGAATTCCTGGAATTTTATTCCCTTCTAATTGAAACAAACTGCCATTGAATTCATGCAGGTAATCTTTAAAAACAAAATTCATTAGTGAATAAGAAAGAGTTGTTCGTAATTTATCTGAGAGAAAAGTTTCAATCAGCAATTCTATTCCTTTATTTTCAGCTTTGCCTGCATTCCTGAAAAAAACTTCCTCAGAACCAGTAACCTGATATGGAATAATTAAATTTCTAAAGTTTAAATAATAACCTGCCGCTGATATTAAAGTATTTAAATCATAAAAGTAAT
>JAUSIA010000149.1 GCA_030648225.1 Ignavibacteria bacterium
CATTTCCTATTTTTAAAAATTGGAAAGAAGTTCTTCCTGCTTTGTTAAACTGTGCAAGCAATAATTGATTTAATCCAACTACTAGAGCTACCAGTAAGAATATCTTTTTCAATTTATCCTCCGGTCTTTCTTAACGGATAATCATAAGTTTACCATAGGTCGTAGAACCTGCTGATCCTTCAGTTTCTGACTCAACCACATAAATGTATAATCCCGGTGCTATAAGTAAACCAGAATCAGAACGCTGATACCACTCTTTACTTCCAGATAAATTTCCTTGCTGATCGGGACCATGAAGAATAACTGCAATTAAATCTCCAGAAATACTATAAATATTAATTTTTGCTTTCTCCGGCAGATTCCGAAATTCAATTTTATATTGAAGATCACCCCCGATACCACCGAAACTATGGTTTGGATCTCCTTCTATATAGGGATTGGGCGCGACAAAAACATCAAAACCCCCGGCAATATCAACAGGGCCGGGTTTTGCATTTGTTAATGGCGTTCTATTATGATCACCACTAGCTAGTTCACCAAGATCATTAACAACAGTAAGATTTGCAGATACCCATTGAGCAGGATTACTATAATAAGCCTGAACATAATAAGAATATTCAAATCCGAACTGAACTGTTTTATCAAAGCACTCATAGCGTTCTATTTCAGCATTCCAGAGCTGATTAAAATCAGTTCTGGGGATATCAACAATCAGATCCCATATACCTCTTTGATCTGTTCCTCTGAAAATTCTGTAACCGCTTAAATCAATTGCACCATCATAGAAAATGTTGCCTGAACCATCCATGAACTGAACTTCTTCAGCAATTTTATTCCATCTGACAGCAATGATTGCAGTATCTGAACCAGCTGATGCATTTGTAGCAGAACATTCAGGTGCAGGTGGTGAATCGGGTACATCGGCAGCAAGATTAATTCCGTTTACATTTGCACCAACTCCCCATCTAACAACATTTCTAACTGCTTCTACATTTCTCCGGATATCTACAGCTAAACTATCATTCTGATAATCTTCCGTAAAACTCTTTAAATAATGATTTGGATCTCCATGTATAACTTCATTAAGGTCTAAGGTTCCAGCAACTTCAGCAATTACTAATTGCACAGAGTCACCGGGAGCGAGAGTATAAGGACCAAACGATCCGGTATACCAGCAATAAAGCCTGCCGTTTGATGACTGAGGTGGTTCATGGTTATGTGTTGCAAAATCATATATTTGTGACAGACTAAATGCATTTGTACCGAATCCCTCAAAATCAACATTCTTATTCTGAAATTTCTCTAATTCATCCGAATAGATATTAAAGAATGTTGGATCCGCATCAAACCAATCTCCGCTTCCGCCCTGAGGTGGAGTTCTGTAAAGATAAACAAAACCAAACGCTGAAGGATCCTGCAATTCAGGTGGAAAGCCGGGAACTTGTGTTAGCTGGGCCTGCCAATTACTTTTTAAACCATACTGATCCCACGGTACTGGTTCTCTTCCACCATTATAATCGCGGCTATAATAAAGCAATCCTTTCCCATCGCCTGGAATTTTGTCTTCCACATTGAAATAATCTGAATAACCGCTACCAGGATGCCAGCCAAAAGATCCTGCCGGTGCAGATGAAGAAAGGAAATCATCATTATAATGAAAATTAACAACGCCTTTTGTTGAAACCTGGATACCGCTATGAAATACAAACCAAACTTCATTTAAAGTCTGCTGATAATTTCTAACTTCCCCTATCGACTCAATAGCAATATCACCTGTATTTACAAAAACATAATCATATATAATAAAATCATCATAGCCGGGATAACTCCACTGCATTGATCTCTGTTTAACAGTAATTCCTGTAGAAGTTTCAAATTGAACATAATTCATTTCCTCAGGAAGAAGAGGATTGAAACCGGGGTTTTCAGAAAAGTTTTCTGTTCTGCTGAATGGTGTTATGTTCCCAACAAGAGCACCAATATCTCCTGTTGCTAAGGAGGAATGGTATAATAAGAAATCTTTCCTTTCAGGAGTAAATGCAGGAGGAACAAGTGTAAAAGCATCTTTGGCAATTATCCAGGGACCGCTTCTGAAGTTATGGAAATTTGCATCTGTTATAAAACCGTTTGCCAGTTCTTCATCATTAGGAAATGTGTATCCTGAAAACCCTGGATAGAAACCAATCCCGGTTAGCTGAAGATAATCCCACGCACCAGGGTCACCAATAAAACCATAATTGTAAATGGTCTCCCATAATTTACCGCGACTATGAGTTTCAGAAGACTGCTGGGAAAACATTAATGTAGATATCAATGCAAGCAGAATAAATAAATACCAAAACATTAACTGTTTAACTTTAATCATTTTAAAGCTCATTTTATTTTATGATTAATAGCTGAATGAAATACCAAAAATTATTTGTCTTGGAAGATTCCTGTATGTCAATTGATCCGGGAAAGGTGATCCATCATTTTGTGTTTGGGGAAATTCTTCAAACCCTGAATTAATAAATTTTACCCTGTCTTCCTGGGAAGCAGACTTTACTATATCGAGGTTTGTCCATTTATCATTGAAAGCATTTTTAATTTCGACAAAAAAAGCCGGGCGTATAAATCCAAAATCTATTTCTTTCCTGATCCTGATATCTGCATTCTTATCTGAAGAGCGTTCATATAATCTTCCGGCTTCAGAGAATACATCATTTGAAATATTCCTGTTTGGATAATAAATCTGATAATCAATTGCGAATTGTATATTGGAAAATATTCCGTAAAGAAAATTAAAATCAGAAGGAGTAACCAAAGTAAGTCCAAATTTTAATCTTGGTCTGTCATAAATAATTGCATCGCCAATAAAATCCTGTTCACCTACAGGAAAATTAACTCCCGGAGCAACAATAACTTCCGGATCGCCTGAGCGGCCATTAATGCCTGTTGTATAAGTATAATTAAGATAACCGCCCCAATAATTTGATAAAGGTTTTCTTATCGAAACTTCAATACCTTTAGAATCTCCGTAATCACCATTACCAGAAGTACGGTAAAATCCTCTGTCGTAAGTAATAATTCTTATTGTTCTTACAGTTTGCGTTATATCTTTATAAAAAGCAGTAACATCTGCAACAATACTTCCGATACTATGTTCAATTCCTAATTCATAAGCCACCGTTTTCCTTGGTTTCAGATCCCTGTTTCCAAGGCCAAATGGTATTCCGCTGGCGGTATCCACATAAGTATTTAAGATACCGCTAATCTCAAGTCCTTCACCATAATCGCCATAGTTTGCTCTCTGGAAAAAATGCCCATAAGAAAAATGCAGGACGGTATTCTCAGATATTGGGTGTGAAACTCCCAAACGTGGTGAGAGCTGGCTGAAAGTTGAAGTTGGTTCAGTTTGAGGATTAGGCTGCTCATCAGGTTCTAAACCTATAACACCTAACGGGTTAAATGGATCAAGATATTTCTTATCATTAGGATTATAGAAATCATAACGTAATCCTGCATTAATAATCAGACCTTCAAACTCTAGTTTTGTCTGCAGATAAATATTTCCTTCAAAGGGATGATAAGTTTCGTTTTCTATTGCATCAAAAGCTTTAGCTTCCTGGAAACGATTAAGAATATAATATGAAAAATCACCGCCTCCTTTTATCTGCAAGCTATTATTAAGCTGACTTGTAAAATCACCTGAAAAGGTAAGATCAGTATTTTTATCTTCGCCCCTGTAATAATAACCTGATGTATGAAGCCCAATTATATTTTGATAACCGCCTGGAATTTCTGTACCGAATGGATCAACTGCCCTGAGGTTATCTCTGACAGGTCCGCCTGTTTCCCATCCAGCTTCATCACCGGGGAAAGTTGACTGGCTTTGATACCTGAAATTCCTGCTTAACTGTAAAACGTAAAATGAACTTTGTCCAAGAACATGAGTGAACTGTAAAATTTGTCCGTCACTTCTGCTTTTAGGAAATCCATAAAAATCATGAAAAGCATATTTACTGGCAAGTCCGTAGCTGGATATAAACTCACCATTAAAATATTCCATTCCAATATTTGTATTTGCTTCACCATAAAACCCGGAAAATAAAAATTTCATTTGAGGATTAAGATGATATGTTATTTTTGCAGTTCCATCAGCCCAGGTGCCTCTGTCTCTGAAGCTGTTTCCTGTTACTGGAGGAACATTCCTGTATTTACCTGTAAGAAAAAAATAAAAATTATTAATTGGTAACGGACCGCCAATGGCAACTTCTGTCTGGTATCCGTTTTCATCAGTATAGTTTGTTAAAGGCTGATGAGTTTGAAGATAATGCTGATAGGCTTCTTCAGGCGTATGAATAGTGTTTGGATCGTTACCGGGAGTTCCATTTGGGTCCACCCACTGGTCCGGGTTATCTACCCACCATTGTAGATGACGTGCATGAGTATTTTCCCAATACCTTGTAGTTGAGTAATCATAAAATGCCGTTCCCCAATGAGGCTTATACGGTGGTATCCATCTTACTTCAGCATAACCTGTAATTTCTTTAGGACCTTCCTTAGTTATAATATTAAATACACCGGATTGTGCCTGTCCATATTCTGCATTAAATGCACCTGTTATTATTTCAAGTTCCTGAATAGATGAGAGATTAATATTTGTATAGGGTTGATAATTCAAAGGGTTGCTCGCACGTATACCATCAATAAGAAATGCAACCTGGTCAAGAGATCCTCGCCTGACTGTTAATTCTCCCTGTGCGTTAACATCAATACCGGGTAGAGTTCTTAATACGTCGGTCAGCTGGGTGGTTGGCCTTACAGAAATTTCTTCTGAGGAAACAAAATGCCTTGTAGAAGTAAGATCTTTTTCGATAAGTGGTCTTTCAGATGTAATAACTATTGATTCATCAAGTTCATATACTGTTTCTTCCATCTCAAAATCAACTTCAGTTGTATGGTTAATGCTTACTTCAACATTAGTTTTTATAATTTTTTTAAAACCTATAATTGAAGCCTGGACCTGGTATATTTCCGGAGATATATTTAGGATAAAATATTCTCCATTAATATCGGTAGCGGCTCCCATCTGTGTTCCAACAATAATTATATTAACTCCAGG
>JAUSIA010000151.1 GCA_030648225.1 Ignavibacteria bacterium
TAATTATTCTGATAAGCTTAAACCATTTGTAAATAAATCTGTCTGGCTGGGAATACGCCCTGAAGATATTTATGATTCAGTCAGCAGCTCTTCAATAAAAAATTCTTCAAAAATTAATGTTAAGCTGGAAGTTGTTGAACCGATGGGGAATGAAATTTTCTTATACTTTACAGTAGATGGTGAACAGTTCGTTTCAAGAATTCCTGCCAGGGAAGAACCGGAAGCAGGCACAATGAAGGAACTCCTGCTTGATACGGACAAGCTTCATTTTTTTGATATGGAAAGTGAAAAAGTGGTAAGTTGAAAGTTAATATTTCACATTATGCAAAGTTTGGAATGATGGAATATTGGAGTAATGGAGTTTCGCCTTTCAGGCATAATTCCAATATTCTATAAACTCCACTATTCCAATAGTTAATACTGAATTACCTGGTGATCGAAAGTATTAATCTTCAATTCATTAAACAACTTCTCAATAAATTTCTTACCAAACTTATTATAGAAGTAAGCAAAATTTAATTCACGTTCCTGGAGAGTATTGTTTGGAAAAAGTGAAATAGTAAGTTTATCAATCTGTCTCAAAGTTATTTCGTGCCGTTTTTTCTGAGCATCAACAGCTTTCCCTTTAAGTTCATCGAGATAGTTAAGAATTCTTTGCCTGTATTTACCTGTTGAATCAGCAATAGTTTTATCAAACTCAAAGAGTTTCTCTTTAAGGCGATCAAGTACAAGCTCAACCTGGTTATTTGAATCCGCAAAAATATCATCAACAGAATATTTTGAGATAGAATTAATCACTCTTGTTTTTAATTCATCTGAATTACTAAAAACATCTTCAAAGGAGAGGTTGTACTTCTCAAGTATATTTTCAAGATTTTTTTCAAAAATCGTCACTGAAGCTCTCGGATAAATAATCGGCTGATTTAATTTATAGAAATCATATAAAGGAGTAATCTGAGCAAAGTAAGATATTTCTCCTGGACCCCCAATATAAAAAGCAGTAGGGAGGAGATAATCCTGGCAAATGGGTCTTAAAAGAACATTCGGACTAAAATTTTCAGGTCTGTTATTAACTTCATCAATAATTTCTTCCTGTGTAAATTTCTTTCGTTTGCGTCTTAACCTGAATTCATTTTCAACAGGCTCTATTAAAAATCTGCCGTCTTCTGTGCTGTAGAAGAGATTTACAGGTCTTACTTTAACCTGGGCATGATATAATTCTTCAAGAGTAGCGCTGACTTGAACTAATTTTTCTGTATGCTGCCGGAAATCATTTATCTCTTTTTTGAAGACAGGTTTGAGAAGATTTTTTATAATTATATTCTGTGGATCGAAAATTATTAAACCATATTTATCAAATAACCAGAAGATTAATTCCTTAAAAGATTGCTTAAATGATTTTCCGCTGGAGTAAATTTCTTTTAATTTTTTAAGGAAATCAGGTTTGAATTCAGTATCACGCAGATTTTTATCAAGATTATCAAAGAAAGAGGAAATGGTATCATTAATATTTAAATAACCAACACTGCTTCGTGTCTCGTCATCAAGTAATTCATCATCATAAGAAATTTTTGTTAACTCATTAGATTCGTTCAGGATACCTATAGATCTTACTTCCTCAAAATCATGATCATCGCCTTCAAGCCAGAATACAGGAACAAAATTATATGCATCATATCTTTCTTTTAAATGCTCTGCAAGTTTGATTGCCGTAATAATTTTATAAAATGTGTAAAGAGGACCACCTAGAATTCCAAGCTGCTGTCCTGTAACAACAGCAAGCGTATTTTTCTCTTTTAATGAATCAATATTATTCTTTGTTTTTTGTGAAGGAGAAAAACCCTCATACTGGGAATGAATAATTTTTGGAATGTCGCTTCTGAATTCTCTTGTTGTTTCTGAGATTAATTTAAACAGTTTGAGGTATTCCTCTTTGTTCCGGAAATCATGTTTATAGAATTTTTTTACATTTTCAAATTCATAAAGATAATCAAGAAAGAGGTTGTACTGTCCAGGAATATCTCCAAAATTAATCTGCATAATTCTCCGAATATTTTGATTTTCTAACGGAAAAGTAAAAAAATCTGGTATGCTTAACAAATTTGTTTAGTGTTTCGATAGTATTTGTAAAAACTGAACTTTTATACGTTTTTATAATTCTTTATCTTCATAAATAAAAATTGGATTAGTTTGGAATTTAATCCCTTAAAATACATTACACCTTTTAGAGCAATTAATGTTATAAAAGTTGTAAGCTCCTTTACAGTATCAAGAGTAATCCGCAAACCGGTGGTTTGGGGAATGCCGATCAGCTACTCGATTGAACCTACAAACCATTGCAATTTAAAATGTCCTGAGTGTCCCTCAGGGTTAGGAACTTTAACACGCCCTCTCGGCTTACTCTCGGTAGAGGATTTTAAAACTATAATTGATCAGGTAAAAGATACAGGTTTTTATGTGCAGCTTTATTTCCAGGGAGAGCCGTACATAAATAAAAATCTTCCTGAGATGATAAGATATGCGCAAAGTAAAAATATTTATATTTCAATAAGCACCAATGGACATTTCGTTAATGTAAAAACAATTGATAACATTCTTAACAACGCTCCTGATAAATTAATTTATTCGATGGACGGACTTGATGAAGAGAGTTATCAGAATTACAGAGTAGGAGGTTCATTCAAAAAAGCGGATGAAGGTTTAAGATTTCTCATAAAAAAAAGAAATGAACTTGGGAGGAAAAAACCTTTTGTTGAATTTCAATTTATTGTTATGAAACAGAATGAACATCTTCTGGATGAAGTGAAAAAATATGGTAAAGATGTTGGTGTAAATAAAGTTGTTTTTAAGACAATGCAGGTTTCATCTTACGAAAATGCCTTACACTTCCTTCCTTCAAATCAAAAGTATAGCAGGTATATTGTTAACAACGGGACACTTAAAATTAAAAATAAATTAAAAAATCATTGTTTTGCTTTGTGGAGAACTTCTGTTATAACCTGGGATGGAAAAGTTGTTCCCTGCTGCTTTGATAAAGATGCAAATTTTGGATTAGGTGAGTTAAAAGAAAAATCTATGAAAGAAATCTGGTTATCTGAACCTTACCGGAATTTTAGGCAAGGAGTTTTGAATAATAGAAAAGGATTAAGTATGTGCACCAATTGTACGGAAGGTTTGAAAATAAATATTTTAGAACTTGAACATTGAAAGTTTTCTGTGGAAATAGCTGCCGTTAAAAAATATATAGTTGATACATTCTCAGCTTACAGAAATAAAATACTTTTATTCCTTAAAATTCTTATTGCTGGTGGTTTACTTACTTACATCATCTCATCAATAAAAATATCCGAGATTGTAAATGCATTTGAAAGCGCAAACTATTTTTTGATATTCATTGCATTCATTCTTGTAGTGCCAAATATTTTTCTGCAATACTGGAAATGGAAACTGACCTGTAAATCAATTTTAAATTATAGTGATAGAAAAAAAATTATTTATTCTTTATTCCAGGGATTTACAGCAGGTGCATTTACCCCTTTCAGGTTAGGTGAATATTTTGGCAGAGCATTTCTTTTTAAGGAAAGAACATTAATTCAGGTTACTATTGCAACACTGGTTGATAAATTTTTTCCGCTTATTATTGTTGCCTTTACCGGGGCATTGTCAAGCATCATATTTATTTTCCTGTTTTATAATGTTTCAGTTTACTTAACGGCAGCTTTATTTGTAGTTGTCTTTGTTCTCTTTTATTTACTTATTCAATTGCTGATTGACCCGGAATTCTGGGATAATTTTCTTTTTAATAAAATAAAAAAATCAAAGACGCTTCATAAATATTTAGGCAAAATGAGATTTATTAAAAATCTTAATAATCATTATTCAATAAAAATGTTTTCAATCTCGTTTTTATTTTATTCCTGCTTTGTAGTTCAATTTGTAATCCTGGTTTCAGCATTTACCAATCAGATTAATGTTTTGGATTATTTTTGGTCTGCAAGTCTTGTGATGTTTGCAAAAACTTTTTTCCCTGCAATTTCATTAAGCGAGCTTGGAATAAGGG
>JAUSIA010000155.1 GCA_030648225.1 Ignavibacteria bacterium
ATCTTTGTCTTGTATCGAAAACTTCGAATCCAACAAGCGTTGGAGTATCGAAAAGCCAGGGTTCTGTAAATCCGAGAGTTAATGTTCTGTATAAACTTCCAACACCAAACTGCCAGTTGAAACTTAAAACCTGTCCGCCGCCAAGAGAGAACGGTTCTGCAATTGAAAAGTTTGTAAGGGTTACACCAACTGCACCGCTGAAACCGAAACTTCCGCTGTAACCAACTGAAGCATTAAGATAATCACTCGATTTTTCTTCAACTCTGAATTTTATATCCACTGTGCTGTCGCTGGGCAGAGTATAATCAAGACCCTGGGGCCCATATAATTTTTCTACATTAAAGTATTGAAGATTAGCCAACTGCTGAATACTTCTGAACAATAAGGCGCGGTTAAAATAATCACCTGGCACCGTATATAATTCTCTTCTGATTACTTTATCTTTTGTTTTTGTATTTCCTTCAATATTAACCTGCCCTATTTTAAATTGATTTCTCTCTTCAAGTCTTACAACAATATCAATTGAATCAGGAGCAGCTTTAATTTCTGAAGAAGTTAATCTGAAAGTAAGGTATCCGTTATCCTGGTATAAAGCAGTTACATCCGATTGCTGCTCATTACCAAATAAATTTCTTTGAAACTTTTCGTAATCAAAGATATCGCCTTTTGCAAAATCGAGTCTTTCTGTTAGCAGTTCATCAGGATAAATTGTATTCCCTTCCCATTCGATATTCCTGATTTTGTATTGTGGGCCTTCATAAACTTCCATAGCAATTTTTAAGTCACGGTTATCATTATAATAAATAAGTGAGTCCGAGATTATTTCAGCATCCCGATAACCATTCTTCAAATAAAAATCTTTTACAAGCTGTTTATCTTTTTTGAAACCTTCTTTATTAAAATTAGCACTGCTCCAGAATTTCCACCATCTTGCAATAGAAATTTCATCCATCTCACCGTAAAGATCATCATCATCGAAAACTTCATTTCCATAAAATTCAATCTCTCTTACAACAACCTCATCATTTTCCTCAATATTAAGTTTCAGAATTACCCTATCTTTAATCCTGTCAATAAGATTTGTATAAATTATTTCATCATCTTCATACAAGATTGTATGCTCGTCGGATAAATCTTTTTGATTTCTCCATGTAACTTCTATTCCATCTTCAGTTGTATCTGACCTGAAAAAATCATAATACTTATCTGTGATTTCTGCATTAAGAAATCCTTCTTCTTCATATAAAGCTAATATTCTTTGTTTAAGGTTAGCTATTTCATGAGGTTTTAATGTTGTTCCGCGGACCAGATTAATTTTTTCTTCAATTTCATCCGTATCTATTTCATCATTACCTTCAATAACAGTTCTTTCAATCCTGGGATATTCTTCAACTTTAATTACGAGAAAAACACCATCACCAACTTCCTTATCAATAAGAATCTGAACATCTGAAAAAACACTCAGTGCCCATAAATTCTTTATTGCATTAAGAGTTTTATCTCCCGGAACCTGTATCTCATCACCAACTCTTATTCCACTGCTTGAAATAATAGTACCGGCATCGGTGGATTTATTTCCCTGAACAGAAATACCAAGTATCTTATAGCTTTTAACCTGGGGATACGTTGTGAAAGTTAACAGCAGGATTAAAGAGAAGATAAATATTTTAGACAATTTCTTTAGGGAAGTTTGAAACATTAGTTATGCCTTTTTCAATCTGTTTAATTTGTTCACTGATTTTCCCATATCTTCTCTCCCTTCCCTGAAAATTCCTTATTGCTTCGTAAAGATGCTTTCTTGAAAAATCGGGCCAGTAAACATCTGTAATGAAAAATTCTGTATAAGCGATCTGCCATAATAAAAAATTGCTGACTCTGAATTCACCGCTTGTTCTTATCAGCAAATCAGGATCTGGAATATTCTTTGTCGTTAATGATTCAGAAATAACCTGTTCATTAATATGATCTATATTTAATTTGCCCTGTTCAATTTGGCGGCCGATACTTTTTATTGCTTCTAAAAGTTCCCATCTGCCGCTGTAACTTAAAGCGAGATTCAAAGTCATCCGCTTATTATTTTTTGTTCTTTCTATATCTTCAAATAATCTTTTTTGCACTACTTCAGGAAGAGCATTCACATCACCGATTGTAGTAAGCTTAATATTATTTTCATTCAGCTCATCGGCTCTGTCCTTAAGGCTTTTAAGGAGAAGTCTCATTAAAGTAGATACTTCATCTTTCGGTCTCTTCCAGTTTTCTGTAGAAAAGGTATACAAAGTAAGGTATTTAACCCCAACCTGGGCACAAGCTTTAACAATATCTCTTACGGTTTCAACTCCTCTTTTATGTCCCGCCACCCTGGGGAGACCTCTTTTGCGAGCCCATCTTCCATTGCCATCCATAATAATGGCAATATGACGGGGTATTTCACCCGCTTTTTTTAGATTTTCCTGTAATTTTTCATCGGATTGCTTTTCTATCTTGCGCAAGTTCTTTCTCAAAAATGATAAAGCGTGTAAAATTAAACTTAAGTGTAAATAATGTCAAGAAAAGCAGATAACCAGGCTTTTCATCCATTAACCAGAAATGAAAATTAAGAAGGTGTTAATGAGGAATAAAGGTAAAAAAACAGGAGAGAAGAGTTTATGCGAATAGAGTTTCTCCTGTTTTCTTCTTTCTTCTTACAGATGGAATATTTGTTTCGGTTATCGAAATAAGCTTAATATTTTTCCTTACTTCATCTTCAAGAAGATCAATAAGCTGTTTAACTTTTTTAAAATGCTTTGAGGGAATACCCAGGAAAAGCTGCACTTTTCGGTTACTGAACTTTGTATGTCTTGTTGCTAAAAAAGTAATTTTTTCAAGAAGCTTTGGATTGTTCAATTCTTCAGCAGGTAAAGTAATTCCAATTGCATAATCTTTTTCCTGTCTTGCAACTATGTCTATATCAAACTCACCAACCTTTCCAGGTTCCGGAAGATAAGTGCCATATTTTCTTTTTACAGTCATATAGCCAAGCTTCCAAAAATTCTTAACAAGTGTATCTACATATTTTCTTTTATTTGTATTTAACATTTTTCTATCCTTCTAATTGATCAAAAGATTTACTCTTATTAGTGGTGAAAACCTTACTTCATTCAATACTTTAATATTTGCAATACGGTTGAATTCAAATTTTTTTACTTCGTTAGAATTATTTGGTCTTCCATAAATAACTTTTTTCCCAGACCTTTCTCTCATTATATAATAAGGTTCAAGAAGGATTTCATTTAATCCATATAGAAATTTTATTTTATTCCTGTTATAAATTGCTGATGAAAAAATTTCAGTTTTCATTTGAAACTCCTTAATTAAAATATCTTATAATACCTTTAACTTTTCCTGCAAGAGAAAAGTTAACAGTATTTGTAATTTCTATCGGCTGATAGCTGTCATTTTCAGGCAGCAATCTTATTTCACCATTTTTGTTTTCAAATGTTTTTACTGTTGCTTCATCATCAATCAATGCAACAACAATATCTCCATTTTTAACTTCAGTTGTCGGAACAACGATTACATAATCGCCTTCAAAAATTCCAGCTTTAATCATGCTATCGCCTTTTACTTTCAGAGCAAAACAATCTTCATTTCTTTTGATAAATGAAGGATCAATTACCAATGAGCCTTCAATATTCTGTTCTGCTAAAATTGGTGAACCTGCAGCAACTCTGCCTACAACTGGAATTTTAGTGAAGACATCATTTTTTTCTAAAACAGGTATTTCACTGTTATGAAGAGTTGAGATTCCTCTGCTTGCATTACTTGAAATTTGCAGGTAACCTTTTTTTACCAAAGCATCAAGATGCTTCTTAACTCCAAATGTTGAAGACATTCCGAACTGCTTTGCAATTTCTCTGATTGTCGGAGGAAATCCATTTACTTCTCTATAAGAGTTAATAAATCTTAGAATCTCCTCTTGTCTATCTGTTAATTCTGTTTTCATATGGTGCTCATTTGTTCACCACTAATATAGTGAACATATGTACACCTTGTCAAGAGGTTTAAGTAAAATCTTTAAAATAAAATTAAAATTGGTAGGAACTATCGAGCAGCTTAAAAAGTTTTCTTCCAATTATATAGTTATCCATTACCCCACTAAACTCTTCTTCTCCAGGACCTTTAGTAAAGATTGGAACCATATCGGCAGTATGTCCCTTGGTTGAAAATTTTAATTCAATATCACATCCATCCACATCCCCATCTGTAATATTCATTCCACCTGTTTCGTGGTCTGCGGTTACAAGTACAAGCGTTTCACCATTTTTTTCTGCAAAATCCAAAACGGTATTAATAGCAGTATTAAAATCTTCCATTTCAGATAAAAGATAATCCTGGTTATTTGCATGCCCGCCCCAATCTATTTGAGAGCCTTCAATCATCAGGATAAAACCATTTGGCTGTTTGCTTAAATAATCAAGCGCAATTTTTGTTAAATCCCCAAGGGAATAATCTCTGCCTGAAGCTTTTGGAAGACCAACCGGTTCAAACAGAGCAAAAAATTTATTGCCTGGTTTATTGTTCTTTAATTTTTCATAACTATCATAATAATTATAACCATTGTTAATTATCTTACTAATAAGATTTAATTCATCTACTCTATCTCCACCCAATGATTGGGGAGTTAAAAATTTTTTACCTCCGCCTATAACAACATCAAGATCCAAATTTATAAACTGTTTTGCTATTTCGAGTTCCATATTTCTGTGTTCTACATGTGCAACAAATGCTGCAGGGGTTGCGTGTGTAATTGAACATGTTACAACAATGCCAGTAGCTTTATTAAGCTTCTCTGCAAGCTCAAAGAGTGTTAACATTGGTTCTTTGGTTTCCGGGTGTATCGAAATTAAAAGGTTGTTGGTTCTATATCCCGTAGCAAATGCGGTAGCACCTGCGGCGGATTCGGTTACAAGTTTATCAGCCGAACAAGTAACTGAAAATCCTGAAACGGTAAATCTTCTGAATGGATCATTCTTTATAGAAAGTACCGAAGCCGAGACATAATTTACCCCCATCCCATCTCCAATAAGAATGACTATATTTTTAGGAGGTTGACCTGAATAAGCATTTATTTCAACAAGGACAAGGAGAAAGAAGAAGAATTTTTTCACAAAACTTCAACACCCTGCTTAATAACATAAGTGAGCCAGTTGTAAGTATCTTCTTTTCTTCCGTATTGAATTCCTGTTATCTCATCGAATAATTTAAGTGCAAGATCACCCGGCTCTCCATTATTAATCGTCATATCAATGTCTTTATAAGTTAACCATCCAACAGAAGAGATAACTGCTGCCGTACCTGTTCCAAAAATTCCGAGCACATTACCTTTGTTATATTCATCAATTACTTCATTGATAGAAATTAATCTCTCGGATACTTTTTCTCCCCAATCATTTAAAAGTTTAAGAACTGATTTTCTCGTTACCCCTGATAAAATACTGCCGGTTAATTTTGGAGTTGCAACTTCATCTTTAAATCTTACAAAGATATTCATCGTTCCTACTTCTTCTATATATTTTTGCTCAATTGCATCCATCCATAGTACCTGTGTATAACCTCTTTTTCTTGCTTCCTCTCCGGCTAAAAGACTTGCAGCATAATTTGCAGGAGCTTTACATTCTCCTAATCCTTTTCTTACGGCTCTTACATACTCGTTTTGTGCAAGAATTTTTACAGGCTTAAATCCTTCGGGGTAATAAGCGCCAACAGGTGAAAGAAGAATAATCATCTTATATCTTGATGCCGGTTTAACTCCAAGGAAAGGATCGGAACCAAACATAAATGGTCTGATGTAGAGTGATTCACCTTCTTTTGTGGGCATCCAATCTTTATCAATAGTAATAAGTTCTTTCATTACATTTAATATAAACTGAGGGTCAACTTCAGGAATGCACATTCTTTTTGCAGATTTGTTGAGTCTTTTAATATGCTCATCAGGACGAAACATTACTATATCATCATCAACAGTTTTAAAGGCTTTTAATCCTTCAAATATTGCCTGACCA
>JAUSIA010000009.1 GCA_030648225.1 Ignavibacteria bacterium
AGTTCTGATAGAACCTGCCGACAAATCCTGAGAGATAATTTCCGGCAGCGGTTGCCCCAAACCATCCGCCCATCAATAATCCCTTCATCTTTGCGGGTGCAACTTTGGATACAAATGAAAGCCCCATTGGACTTAAGTGGAGTTCGGCAATAGTTATAACAAAATAAGTTGATATCAGCCAGAAGGGGGAAATAGTAATAGGTGAAGTACCTTCAATTGTGTGAACTGCCGGCAGACCTGTTGACGCAATAACCATTATCAGGAAGGAGAGACCAGTTAGTAACATACCTATTCCAATTTTACCAGGAGATGATGGCTCTTTTCCTTTCCGGTTTAAAGCTGCAAAATAACTGATAATAAGAGGAGTGATTAAAACAATAAACATCGGATTGAACGACTGGAATTGTTCCGGGGCTATAGTGTTTAGTTCAGGGAATGTGTTGACTTTGTAAATCAATACAGCCAGTCCTAAAAGAACAAAAAATCCACCGATGCCTCTGATTTTAATACTGCTTTTACTAAATGCAGCAGCGCTGCCCAAAAGTATTGCAAGGATGGAATGTAATGCCACAACATCAAATAAAGCATAGGTAAATTTCCCAACTAAGTTGTGGGTATAATCCCTTGCAAAGAGAGATAACGCAGCTCCATTCTGATGGAATGACATCCAGAAGAAAATTACTATTGCAAACACAATCAACAACGCAATCACCCGCTCCTTTTCCTGTTCTTTAGAAAGCTGAAGATCCACATTAACATTAACTCTATCTTTTGAGCGGTAATCTGCTTCAGCATAATATTTCCTGAAAATTGTAAAGATAAACAGAGACATTAGCATACCGGCAGCAGCTACACCAAAAGCGGCATTATAACCCTGGGCTAAAGTAACATCATAATTGTCCATAAAGAATCGTCTTATACCGGCAGCAGCAATCGGCGCATAAAAAGCTCCGATGTTTATTCCCATATAAAAAATATTATAACCGGCATCCTTTAATGAGCCTTGTGAATGAGCATATAAATTTCCCACAAGAACGGATATGTTTGCTTTAAAAAGACCATTACCAAGACATACCGTAGCAATAGCAACATATACAAGAGTTGGCGTTTCGGTGGGAATAGCCATTATAACGTAACCGGCTCCTAGAATTATTGCACCGACAATTATTGATTTTCCATATCCGAGGAAATTATCTGCTATCCATCCCCCGAGTATAGGAGTGAAATAAACAAAAGCGACAAAAATTCCATATACATTTGTAACCTGAGCAGCATCCCAGCCAAAATTTTCTCCTAAGTAGTAAACAAACACCGAAATAGTAGTATAGAAACCGAAACGCTCCCACATCTCGGTAAAAAATAAAACATACAAACCTCTTGGATGTCCTCGGAACATTATTCCTCCTGAT
Source organism: Ignavibacteria bacterium (assembly GCA_030648225.1). GTDB lineage: Bacteria > Bacteroidota > Ignavibacteria > Ignavibacteriales > Ignavibacteriaceae > RBG-16-34-14. The sequence goes on from JAUSIA010000009.1 coordinate 1,410, forward strand.
CTTCTTTTTGAAAATGAAATGCATGCGGATTTATTAAAATGAAAAGCCTGGTAATGCAGTGGGCATTTGAGGTGCTTTTACATGAAAGATTAAAAACCATTAAATAGTTATTCTTTTATAAGATAAATTATAAACTCCCCTAAAGTAAAAAGTTTTTTTAAGATTAACCAGAAAAAAAATTACATATACGGTTTTGAAAGGGTAAAGTTTATTATTTAATTTCAGACCAATAAACGCTGATTACTAAATCCAATGAGATTTTTTTTATACCTGGCATCCATAATATTTTTCTCATCAAATATTTTTATTAAAGCACAGTCTTCAATCAGGTATGAAGATAAGATAAGAATTGCAGAAGCTTACAGAATTGCGGAATTATATTGTAATAAAATTTGGAAAGACTGGGACAAAGCTCCATTTGCTTTGCTTTTAATTTATGATGATAATGAATTTTTAATCAATCATCCTTCTCCCACCGAAGATTTTGAATTAATTGGTTTTGATTCTCTTTTAAAGAGCAATGTTTATTATCGGGAAAGAGTTTTTAATACAAACCTTCTTGCAACATTTCCGGCTGTTAATGGTTTAACAACCATAGTTGCAGGAACTCCTGAAAACACAGAAAAATCTTCTGTTGTCTGGATAATTACAATCCTGCATGAGCATTTTCATCAATATCAATACTCTCAACCTGATTATTACTCAAGCGTTAATGAACTTGACCTTTCAGGCGGAGATGAAACAGGAATGTGGATGCTTAATTATCCTTTTCCATATGATGACGAGGAAGTAAACAAGCAACACAAAAAATTAACTGAAGCTTTATTGAAAGTTGTGATCCCTTTCCCACCGGATAGCAGACTTTTTCATAGAGATCTAACTGATTTCCTGGAAGAGAGGAAAAATTTTAAGAATTTGCTTAATGAAAAAGATTACAAATATTTCTCATTTCAGTTATGGCAGGAAGGAATTGCGAGGTATACGGAATACAAAATAGCTGATATGATCTCTAATTACGAACCTTCTGAAGAATTAATTGCTTTGAAAGATTACAAACCATTTTACGAAGCAGCAGATGGGATAAGAGAAAATATTTTTAATCAGATTAAAGAGTGGAGTTTGAAAGATAACCAGCGACTTTGTTTTTATTCCTTTGGTGCTGCCGAAGGTTTGCTTCTTGACCGTGTGAATAAAAACTGGAAGGAACAATATTTTGAGAGAAAATTTTTCTTAGAAGAATATTACCCGGATTAAAACGTTATCTGAATCAGTAGAACTTGTTATAAGATTCATCACTGCAATTAACAGCCGCAATATTGATTTAATATCAGATATGATTTCTGAAGATTATAAGTTCACTGACAGTCTTGGTAATATTTTCAGAGGGAAAGAGGTAATGACAAATGGCTGTGCAAATTATCTTTATCTTTTTCCCGATTACAAAATTGAAGTGGATGAAATTTATGAGAATGAAGAAAAAGTAATCTTTACTGGCAAGGCAAGTGGAACTTATATCTCATCAGAAGATTCAGCAGAAGAAAATCATTGGGAAATAATTGCTGCGTGGAGAGCTTTAATTGAGAATGGGAAAATAAAAGAATGGCAGGTTTTTGGAGATAACAAACCTGTTTATGAAATTATTGAAAGAAATAAAAAATGAACTCTAAATTAACATTTCATCCTTTAGCCCCTGAACGATGGAAAGATTTTGAAAAGTTATTTGGTGAAAGAGGTGCATGCGGCGGATGCTGGTGTATGAGCTGGCTTCTTACAAAAAAAGAATTTGATGCGAATAAGGGAGGTGGGAATAAAAAGAAGATGGGAAATCTGGTCAATAAAAAAACAGAACCAGGAATAATAGCTTATATTGATAAAGAACCAATCGGCTGGTGTGCAATTGCTCCACGTGAAAATTATTTACGCTTAGAAAATTCAAAAGTGTTAAAAAGAATTGATGATCAACCTGTCTGGTCTATTCCCTGTTTCTT